>NZ_JBWKFN010000003.1:0-164692 GCF_056434245.1 Streptomyces sp. NPDC044064 | reverse complement strand
CTTTCCGCCCCCCCCCCCCCCCCCCCCCCCCCCCCTCCCCCTCCCCCCTCCCCCCCCCCCCCCCCCCCCCCCCCCCCCCCCCCCCCCCCCCCCCCCGCCAGGTGCACGAGCCGCGGGTACGGGGGGAACCCCGGCTCAGTGCTACGGCCGATGACCAGTCGGCTCACTCATTACTGCGCCGCGGGGTCCGGAAACGTCACACCCCTCGCGGAAAAATTTTCGCGGCACACAAAATCGCAGGTCACAGGCATGACGGGCACCAACAGAACTCAGAGCGCGGTGTACGACGGGCTCGGCGAGGGCACCGGTCCGGCGGCCTTCCGGTCCGGGCCGAGGGGCCCGAAGGCCGAGGGCGCGGGGCTGGCTGCGCCGCCCCGGCGGTCGTGGCGGTGGCCGTGGCCCCGGCCCTGGTGACCGTCGCCGTCGCCGCCCTGGCCGTTCCCGTCGCCGTCACCCTTGCCGTCGCCGTCGTCCCCGTGGCCCTTGCCGCCCTCGTCGTCGCCGGCTCCCTTGCCCGTACCGCCGGTGCCGTAGTGACCCGCCAGGACGGACTTGCAGTACGTGGTCACCCGCGAGGAGCCGCCCGCCAGGCCCTCCAGGACCCGCCTGCGGTCGGAGCCCAGCCCCTTGCCGTCCCGCAGGTCGCGGCAGGCCGCGTCGGCGACCTGCCACCAGGTGCCGGGGACCCCGGAGGCCTCACCGGAACCGGGCGTGGCACCCGGGTGCGTGCCCTGGTGGGTGGCCCCGCCGGAGGGGGCGAGGGTCCCGCTCGTACCGCCGTCGGGCGCGTCCGTGCTCGGGCGGATGCCATCGGGGGACTGCGGCGAGGCGTGCGGCTGCCCGGGGCTCTGGGCGGCGGAGACGGAGGAGGCGGGATCCGGGTGATCGTCGTGGAACGGGATCGGCAGCACTCCGCTGCCGGCGGCCATGGCGACCCCGCCGAGTGTGCCCGCGGCCACCGCCGCTGCGAGTGCAAAGCGCACCGGGCGGGCCCAGCGCGGGCGACGGGCGCGGATTCCGGTACGGGCCGGGGAGCCGATGCGGACCAGGCCCGCGTCGGTGACGCCCGCGGGCCGGCCGGAGCGCCCGGCGGGGGTGCCGTCGCCGAGCGCGGCGGCGGTCCGTTCGGCCTCGGCCGCCTCGCGGGCTTTGCGGAACGCGGCCAACGCACCCTGTTCGCCGGGGAGTTCACCGGCGGCGGGAGCCACCTCGGCGGAGAGTGCGCCCAGCGCCTTCGCAAGCCGTTCCGCCTGATCGGATGAGGAGGCGTCGACGGCTTCCAGCGACTCACCGCGCAGCAGACGTTCCGCCATATCACGGGTAAGCCACTTGTTGTGCTCGTCGGCCATCACATGTCCTTCTGCGTCCTCGCACGCGTATGCGTCACAGTTGCGGACGTCACCGCTCGACCACGCGGTTCTCGCTGGGGAGGGAGCGCGTCGAGCACGCCCGCCGATTCCGGATCGTCACCGAGCAGCTCCGCAAGCCGCTTCAGACCGCGGTGCGCGGCGGTGCGTACGGCGCCCGCGCGCTTGCCGAGGGTCTCGGCCGCGGACTTGGCGTCCAGGCCGACCACCACGCGCAGCACCACCGCCTCGGCCTGGTCCTGCGGAAGCCGGGCGATGAGGGAGAGGGTGCTGTCGGTGGCCAGGGCCTCGATGGCCTCGCCGGCCGTGTCGGACTCGGCGGCCCGGCCGGTCAGTTCCGTCTCGTCGCCGCCTATGGCGGGACGGCGGCCGCGCATCCGTATGTGGTCCAGGGCCCGGTTGCGGGCGATACGGGCGGCCCAGCCCCGGAAGCGGTCCGCGTCACCGCTGAACCGGTCGAGGTCCCTGGCTATCTGCAGCCAGGCCTCGGACGTCACGTCCTCGGCGTCAGGGTCGCCGACCAGCGTGCGTACGTATCCGAGCAGCCTCGGATGCACCGCGCGGTACACCGTACGGAACGCGGTCTCATCCCCGTCCTGTGCCGCACGCACCGCGGTGGTCAGCTCCGCGTCGTCCCCCAGCACCGCACTCCCTTTACGCCTGTCTTCGGTCGGCGCGAAAGGCACGTTACGGCGTGAATCCGCTCGCGTCCAGGTCGGTAGAAGATGCAACTAACTCGTGACACGCCGATGTGTGACAGAAAACGCACTCACGGCGCTGAAGGAAGTACGGGCCGCACGGCGGCCCGCGAGCGCGACGGCCGGGGCCTCTCCTGTGGGGGGTGGCGGCCCCGGCCGTTGCCCTGGCGCCGCACGGTGCCGTCGAGCCGAGGTCCGACAGTGGGTGAATCCTCGCGCCGGCAGATGAATCCTCACGTCCGGCAGCGGGGAACGACGTTACTTCTTCCCGCCGGACTTCCCGGGGCCGGCGGAGCCGGTGGGCTTCACGCCCGCCTTGCCGCTGTTGTCACCATTGCCGCTACTGCTGCTGTTGCCACTGCTGCTGTCGGAACTGCTGCGCCCATTGCCGCTGTTGCGCGTCTTGTCGCCCTTGTGACCCTTGTCGCCGGTCGCGCCGTCGGCACGTGCGATCCGCCCGGCGCAGTAGCCGGCGACCTTCTCCTGGCCGCCCGCCGCCGTGACGAGCCGCTGCCAGGCCGTCGCGTCGAGGGCCTTGCCATGGTCCTTGACCTGCTCGTAGGCACGGCAGTGGGCCAGGGTGTCCTTCGCCGCGGCCGGGTGACGGGGGCGCGCCGAAGCACCTGCGGACCCGGGAGCGGCCGGTTTCGCGCTCGAGTGTCCCGGGGCGCTCGCCGAGGGCCTCTTCTGCTGCCCGGCGTCGTCCTTCCGGGATCCGACGGAGTCGATCGCGGCGAAGGCGACGCCGCCCAGCGTGACGCTCGCGAGGAACACCGAAAGCGTGGCCTTCAGCGAGAGCCGGGCGCCGCGCGCCTGCCGCGGCCGCCAGTCGTCCCGGCGCCGGGTGCGCAGCGCGTGCGCCCCGGAGTCACGGGCGGCGCAGAACGCGGCCACGGCGCGCCGCTCGGCCTCGGGGTCGACATCGCCCGAGGCTGCGCCCCGGCTGAGCGCGGCACCGAGCAGCGCCTCGAAGGCGGGGTCCCGGGCGGTCCGGTCGGCCGGGGCCGGCCCGAGGACGGTGCCGCCAGGGTGCCCGCGCCGGCGGCCGGGCTCGTCGCCGCTGTGCCGTTCACCCATGTCCGTTCCCGATCCTGTTCCTAGTGCGGCCCGCCCGGCGTCCCGGATCTGCCGGGGGCCTCGGCCCACTGTCTCTGCAGAATCCATACGGCCGGCGGCCGTCAGCGTTCATTTCGACTCCCCCAGCGTCCGGGAGCCGTCATCCGTCACACCTGCGTCCACCGCGTCCTGGACGCCCAGCTGGCGGGCGAGCCGCTTCAGCCCCCGGTACGCGGCGGTACGGACCGCACCCGGGCGTTTGCCGAGGACGCGCGCCACGGAGGGGCCGTCGAGGCCGACGACCACCCGCAGCAGGACGGCCTCGGCCTGGTCGCGCGGCAGCGACCGGACCAGTTCCAGGGCGCGCTCGGTGGAGATGGACTCCAGCGCCTGTTCGTGGGTGCTGTGCGGCCCCGGCAGGTCCAGTACGTCCTGTTCGAGCGTCGTCCCCCGGGGCCGTACCCGCTGCCTGCGCAGGTGGTCCAGCGCCCGGTGCCGGGCGATGGTCGCGGTCCAGCCGCGGAACCCCGCGCCGTCCCCCCGGAACCTGCCGAGGTCGCGGGATATCTCCAGCCAGGCGTCGGAGGCCACGTCCTCGGCGTCCTCTCCGACGAGACCGCGCAGATAGCCGAGCAGGCCCGGCTGCACGATCCGGTAGGCCACCGCGAAAGCGTTCTCGTCACCGTCCTGGGCCCGTGCGACGGCCGCGCCCAATTCCCCGTCGTACGTCTGCACGCGGCGGGGTTCCCTTCCGTGGCCCAAGAACCGTCCTCGTCCGTACCGAGCCCGGGCCGCGCCCGCGCTCGCCTCGAATCCCCTCGTGCGACACGGTCGCCCGTGTCCCACGCCCCACGGTCATCAGCGCCGGAGCTCACAGATTTGTCACAGTCGGCGGCGGGCTCCCGGTCGCAGCCCGCCGCGACCTCGGCGGTCGCGCCGGTCCCGTTGGCATGTACGAGATGGGCGACACCGAGGGCTACGTTCCCTTCCCGCAGCCCGGGGGCCTGATCCCCTGGGCCGAGTCCAATTCGGGGGATTCCTTCTACTGGAGGACGAGCCCCGCGGACCCGGACGCATGGCCGGTGGTCGTCCGAACGGACAACGCCGAGTGGTT
Organism: Streptomyces sp. NPDC044064; assembly: GCF_056434245.1. Classification (NCBI taxonomy): domain Bacteria; kingdom Bacillati; phylum Actinomycetota; class Actinomycetes; order Kitasatosporales; family Streptomycetaceae; genus Streptomyces; species Streptomyces sp. NPDC044064. Next base: position 160,457 of record NZ_JBWKFN010000003.1, on the reverse strand, counting down.
CGAGTTCCCGGTCGGCGCCGTCGAGTTCCTGGCCGGCGTGTACGGGCGCACCATCGATGTGCCGGGCATGCCCGGGAACTTCCCCGGCGAAAACCCGCAGGTGCTCGGCCTGAGCGAACGGCCCTAGGGGCGCCGCCGGGTGTTCATGCGGAGGCGGACGCGTCGCGGCAGAGCAGGCGCAGGGAGCCCTGGCCGGCGAAACAGCGGCGGGCCTCCTCGACGGGATCCCACAACTTGCCGTCGGGTGTGCGGATCCAGTGGTCGCCGCCGGTCGACCACCACTCGGCGCCGGTCTGGCGGACGATGACCTCGCCGGCGTAGGCGCCGAAGCCGCGCAGCACGTTCTCGACCGCCGCGTAGGGCGGATCCTCGCGGCGGATGTCCTCGATCATCCGGTCCACCCGCCACAGACTCTGTGCCGAGTAGTCGAGCCGCACCCGCGCGCCCTCGCGCATGGCTGCCACCGCGTCGGCCGCCCACCGGACGGGCTTGGCCGCCGCGTGCGGCCTGGTCTCCTGCTGTGGTGTCACGTACTGCGCTGTCACATAGGGAGAAGCGGGCGGGGCCCGGCATCCGTCACCCGGATCGGGCCACGTTTCCCAACCGGTGCAGGACCACCCCACCGCCACCGCACGACAGCCACAGGACTCCCCCGGAACCGGGGTTTGAACTCCGGTCAGCCGCGGCTGCGGGCGCGGCGGGACACGACCGCCTGCAGCACCCGGCGGCCCTCCACCGAGACGTCCAGGGCGCGGCGCAGCCCGTTCGGGCCGTGCTCGGCGAGGAGTTCCAGGACGACGACCTGGCGGCGCAGCTCGGCGGCGACGAGCGGGGACGCGTCCGTGTCGCCGCCCTCGCGCCCGGTCTCCGGCTCGTCGGCCGACGAGCCGCCGCCCGCCGCCGGGTCGAGAAGCCGGTGGATGCGCAGGGAGGCGACGGAGCAGGCGTCGGCCCAGGCCCGTATCTCCTCGGCGGTGCGCTCGGCCGGGGCAGCGTCCAGCATGCGGTGGGCGAGGTGCTCGGCCTCGGCCTCGCCGGCCTGCGCCGGGCCGAGGGCGCCCCGCGCCTTCTCCAGGCCTGCGGCCCACTCGGAGCCGTCGACGAGGCTCGCCCACAGCGGGCGCAGCACCTCGTCGTCACCGCCCAGCAAGGGCACACACCGGTCCAAACAAGCCAGCCCACTGGCAGCCAGTCCGCGTTCGTCGGCCTGAGCGATCAGTTCCACCAGGCTCATGAAAGCCTCCCTCGCCAGGGCGCCGCCTTTACGGAGCCCGCACTTCCCCTAACTGCGTGCGACTGCGAGAGAGTGTCACAGCAGTGGGTTTTCAGCCAAGAGCCGGGACAAACACAGGTCCGGCGAGTGCCTTCTCGTGCTGCATGCGGGTCAGCCGCAGCACGAACAGGACGGCGAGCGCGGCGGCCAGGATGTCGACGCCGTCGGCGATCATGACGTGCAGCGCGGCGTCCCGGATCGCCGGGGCGGTGCGCGCCGCCTCGTACTCGCTCTGCATGAGCCGGCCGACGGCGGTGGAGAGCAGCCAGAACCCCCACCAGGCGTTGATCAGCCCGTGCCGCGCCCGCACACCGGCGGGGTGGCTGGCGTCCCAGACGTCCAGGGCGATGCGCCGCGGGAAGTAGAAGTTCGCGATGGGCACCACCCAGCCGGCGACGGTCCAGGCGCGCGACTTGCTGTGTCCGTCGGGGCTGAACACCTCGGCGTTCACCCGCACCCGGTAGAACCAGACCAGGAACACGACCGAGCAGACCAGCCAGAGCACACTCTGGGCGCCCCCCGCCACCGAGTACAGGGCGTCCGCCCGGTCGGCGCGCGCGGAGAGACGTCTGCCGAAAGCGCCGGTGCCCGCCGCGAGGTCGTCCGCCACGCGGTACACGTTCAGACCGGCCACGACGGCCACCAGGTCGGCCAGGGCGACCAGGCCGAGCAGCACGGCAGTGGCCCTGCCGGGCCCGACCGGCGAACGCAGCCGGGCGCCCTTCGAGCCGGCGCTCATGACATCGGTGCTCATGGTGAATCCCCCCGCGTGCCCCAAGTACGTCGTGGCACGCGGAAGATACGGTTCACCGGCCTGGCATGTCCACCTGATGAATCAGCCCAGCCGGTCGGCCAGCTGCTTGAACTGCGCCCAGGACAGGGCGGGCTTACGCGGGTCCCACAGCTTCTGCACGGTGGCCCGCAGCGGCATCCGGATGCCTGCCGCGACCTGGTCCTGCGTCTGGGCGCCTGCGATGTCGCTCCACACCGCGAAGGACCCGCCGAGTATCTGGCCGTCGTAGCTCGCCGGTACGGCGGTCGTGCCGCGCAGCACCCGCGGGTTCCACTGCTCGTAGATGCGCTGCCCGGTCGGATAGACGAAGGTCTGCGGCTCCCCCAGCACGTAGTACAGGAACTCGTCGTTGTAGTTGAGCACCTTGCGGCCCGCGCTCAGGTACTCCACCGGCTGCCGGGCGCCGATCTCCTTGCCGGTCCAGTAGGCGACCTGGAGGTCCTTGGCGGGCTGCACCGACGTGTTGCGGAAGAAGCCGTCGTTCCAGGCCCGCATGGTCCGGTCGTGGGCGCGCACGGTGGCGGCCCGGTCGTTCAGCCAGCCGGTGGCGAGGTCGGCGACGGTCGCGCCGGACCCGTACTTCTGCCGGGCGGCGGCCGCCAGTTGCGGATACGACGCCTGCGGGTTCGCCACGGTCAGCGCCTGGTACTCGTCGCCGCCGAGATGCCACTGGTCACCGGTGAAGAGCCCGGCGTACTCACCCAGCAGGTCGTCGACGATCTTCGCGGCGGCGGGCTTGGAGATGTCGACCGCGCCCCGGGTCGCCACCCCGTTCACGTTGCGCAGCTGCAGGTCGGGGTGGGCCGCGATGACCGCGCCCAGATGCCCGGGCGAGTCGATCTCGGGCACGACGGTGATGTGCCGGGCGGCCGCGAGCCCGACGATCTGTTTGACCTGCGCCTTGGTCAGATGGTCCTTGGAGACGATCTCGGGGTGGGTGCCGGACTCGATCCGGAAACCCTGGTCGTCGGAGAAGTGCAGCCCCAGCTCGTTGTACTTCAGGTCCCCCAGCTCGCGTATCCGGTCCTCGATCCAGGACGCGGTGTACGGCTTGCGCGCGATGTCCAGCATGAAGCCCCGCCGCGGCTTGGCGGGCTCGTCCCGTACGACGCCCTCCGGCGCCGTACCGCCCCCGTGGACCTCCTGCTTGAGGGTGCGGGTGCCGTAGAAGACGCCCGCATCGGCGGGCCCGCTGATCTCGACCCGCCCGTCGCGCACGGTCATCGTGTACGACTCCGGGTTCCCGCCCCCGCCGCCCAGGGCCAGCCGCAGATCGCCGGCCCGGACGTCGTCCTTCTCCCCCGCGTACGACAGCCCCAGCTCCCCGGCTATCAGCCGCCCCTCGTCGGCCAGCTGCGGATCGCTCACCACCACCCGCTCGCCCCGCTGTGCGCGCCAGCCGGGACCGCGGGCCGGGGTGTGGGAGCGCACCGCGGGTATGGTGCGCGGCGCCTGGGAGAGCGGATAGGACCGGCTGGGCGAGGGACTGCTCGGCGTGGTGGCGTGCCCGGACCCGGCACCCGAAGTGCGGTCCGACGGCGCCTGCGCCGCGCTCCCCACCGGTTTCCCGCCACCGCCGCCGTCCGCCGAGGCCCACACGCCGACGCCCACGCCGAGCGCGACGGTTCCCGCGAACGCGGCGCTCACGACCGCCCGCTTCCGCCTCACCTGCTGCGCCGAGGCCCGGCGCCTGTGCTGGCTCACCCAGCCAACGTACGTCCGATCGAGGATTCATTCGTCACCGAGACGTTCCGAAACTCTCCCGTTGGAGTGAAATTCGGGCATCCGTCGGACACACAGTGACCACTCTCGATAACGTGATGACACACCTTTCACGACATCCCCTGCCACACCACATGTGACGCGAGGACCCACGCTGCCTGCGCACCGTCTCCCGTACCTCCCCAAACCGCTGGACGCCTTCAACGCCGCACCCGCCGACGAGTCCCGCGCCCTGCTCCTGAACTGCCTGCGCAGCCTGCACTGGTCCCGTCGCCTGACCGAGCACCGCCCCTACCCCGACCTGGACTCGCTCCTGGCGGCGGCGAACGAGGCGGCGTACGACCTGGCGCCGGGGGATCTGTCCGAGGCGCTGGCGAGCGAGTCCCTGCCCGAGCTGCCGGAGGACACGTACTCCGCCGCCCACACGGCCCTGAGCGCGGCCCACGCGGCCTACGAGGCCCGGTTCGGACACGTTTTCGTCATCTATCTGGGTGATTGTCCTCGCGAGGAGGCCCTCGACCGCATCCTCGAAGGCATCCGATCACGATTGACGAACGATCCGGAGGAGGAGCGGGTCATAGCGGCGGAAGAACTCCGGCGCCTCGCGGGGCAGCGGCTGTCCCAGCTCCTCGGGGACTCGTTGCCGCATCCACCAGCGGCTCCGCCGCGGGACGCGGCCGGCCACAACGCGCCCGCGCCCGGCAAATGACCGGACACGCCACCCCAGTAGCCGCAGCGCAATAGCCCATCCGATGCCAGTTTGATCACACAGGTAGGCCCCCCGTAAGCGGCGGCGCACCGCATGGATACGATGCTGAGGGCCGGTGGACCGTACCCGGCCGGGCCCGACCGACACCGAAGCCGGCGCGGCCCTAGTCCCCGCTCCCGGAGGGTTCTTCCGTGCCGGCTGGAACGCTGTACCGCGGCCGGGAAGGAATGTGGTCCTGGGTGGCTCATCGAGTCACCGGCGTCCTCATCTTCTTCTTCCTGTTCGTTCACGTGCTGGACACCGCACTCGTCCGTGTCTCCCCCGAGGACTACGACAAGGTCGTAGCCACGTACAAGACGCCGATCGTCGCGTTGTTGGAGTACGGCCTCGTCGCCGCCATCCTCTTCCACGCGCTCAACGGCCTGCGCGTCATCGCCGTCGACTTCTGGTCGAAGGGACCGCGCTACCAGAAGCAGATGCTCTGGACCGTCGTCGGCGTCTGGGTCGTCCTGATGGCCGGGGCGATCTACCCCGTTCTCGGCCACGCCGCTCGTGTTCTGTTCGGGAGCTGACGCCCATGTCCACGACTGAAACCACCGCGTCCGGAGTCGGCCCCGTCGAGGGCGCCCCCGTCTACACGGTCGACAACCCGGCCCCGCTCATCGAGGCGCCGCGCAAGCGGACCAAGAAGACCCCCCGGTCCACCCGGGGCAACTTCGAGATGGCGGCCTGGCTGTTCATGCGCCTGTCCGGCGTCGTGCTGGTCGTCCTCGTCCTCGGCCACCTGCTGATCCAGCTCGTGCTGGACGGCGGCGTCTCCAAGATCGGCTTCGCCTTCGTGGCCGGCCGCTGGGCGTCCCCGTTCTGGCAGGTCTGGGACCTGCTGATGCTCTGGCTCGCCATGCTGCACGGCGCCAACGGCCTGCGCACGGTCATCAACGACTACGCGGAGCGCGCGAACACCCGGCTGTGGCTCAAGGGGCTGCTCTACACCGCCACGGTGTTCACCATCCTGCTGGGCACGCTGGTGATCTTCACCTTCGACCCGAACATCCGCTAGGCACGGGGCTGCGAGAATCATGAAGATCCACAAGTATGACACCGTCATCGTCGGCGCCGGCGGCGCGGGCATGCGCGCCGCCATCGAGTCGACGAAGCGCAGCCGCACCGCGGTCCTGACCAAGCTCTACCCCACCCGCTCCCACACGGGCGCCGCGCAGGGCGGCATGGCCGCCGCGCTGGCCAACGTGGAGGAGGACAACTGGGAGTGGCACACCTTCGACACGGTCAAGGGCGGTGACTACCTGGTCGACCAGGACGCCGCCGAGATCCTGGCGAAGGAGGCCATCGACGCCGTCCTCGACCTGGAGAAGATGGGCCTGCCGTTCAACCGGACGCCCAACGGGACCATCGACCAGCGCCGGTTCGGCGGTCACTCCCGCAACCACGGTGAGGCCCCGGTCCGCCGGTCCTGCTACGCGGCCGACCGCACCGGCCACATGATCCTCCAGACGCTGTACCAGAACTGCGTCAAGGAGGGCGTGGAGTTCTTCAACGAGTTCTACGTCCTGGACCAGCTGATCACCGAGGTCGACGGCGTCAAGAAGTCGGCCGGTGTGGTGGCGTACGAGCTGGCCACCGGTGAGATCCACATCTTCCAGGCGAAGGCCGTCATCTACGCCTCCGGCGGCACCGGCAAGTTCTTCAAGGTGACGTCGAACGCCCACACGCTGACCGGTGACGGCCAGGCCGCCGTCTACCGCCGCGGTCTGCCGCTGGAGGACATGGAGTTCTTCCAGTTCCACCCGACCGGCATCTGGCGCATGGGCATCCTGCTGACGGAGGGCGCCCGTGGTGAGGGCGGCATCCTCCGCAACAAGGACGGCGAGCGCTTCATGGAGAAGTACGCGCCGGTCATGAAGGACCTCGCGTCCCGTGACGTCGTCTCCCGCTCCATCTACACGGAGATCCGCGAGGGCCGTGGCTGTGGTCCCGAGGGCGACCACGTCTACCTGGACCTCACGCACCTCCCGCCGGAGCAGCTGGACGCGAAGCTCCCGGACATCACCGAGTTCGCGCGCACCTACCTCGGCATCGAGCCCTACACGGACCCGATCCCGATCCAGCCGACCGCGCACTACGCCATGGGCGGCATCCCGACGAACGTCGAGGGTGAGGTCCTTCTCGACAACACCACCGTCGTCCCGGGCCTGTACGCGGCCGGCGAGGTCGCCTGTGTGTCCGTGCACGGTGCCAACCGCCTCGGCACCAACTCGCTGCTGGACATCAACGTGTTCGGCCGCCGTGCGGGCATCGCCGCCGCCGAGTACTCCCACACGGCCGACTTCGTCGAGCTGCCGGAGAACCCGGAGGCCTTCGTCGTCGAGCAGATCGAGCAGCTGCGCAACTCCACCGGCACCGAGCGGGTCGCCCAGATCCGTCGCGAGCTGCAGGAGACCATGGACGCCAACGTCATGGTGTTCCGCACCGAGCAGACGATCAAGACCGCGGTCGAGAAGATCGCCGAGCTGCGCGAGCGCTACAGGAACGTGGCGATCCAGGACAAGGGCAAGCGGTTCAACACGGACCTGCTGGAGGCCATCGAGCTGGGCAACCTGCTCGAGCTGGCCGAGGTCATGGCGGTCTCGGCCCTGGCCCGCAAGGAGTCCCGCGGCGGTCACTACCGCGAGGACTACCCGAACCGCGACGACGTCAACTTCATGCGCCACACGATGGCGTACCGCGAGGTCGGCGCCGACGGCTCGGAATCCGTCCGTCTCGACTACAAGCCGGTCGTCCAGACCCGCTACCAGCCGATGGAGCGTAAGTACTGATGGCAACTCCTGTTCTGGACAAGGTGGAGGCGGAGGCCGCGGCCTCTCCCTACATCACCGTCACCTTCCGGGTCCGCCGCTTCAACCCGGAGGTCTCGGCCGAGGCGACGTGGGAAGACTTCCAGCTGGAAATCGACCCGAAGGAGCGTGTCCTCGACGGTCTCCACAAGATCAAGTGGGACGTCGACGGCACCCTCACCTTCCGCCGTTCCTGCGCGCACGGCATCTGCGGTTCGGACGCGATGCGGATCAACGGCAAGAACCGCCTTGCGTGCAAGACGCTGATCAAGGACATCAACCCCGAGAAGCCGATCACGGTCGAGCCCATCAAGGGCCTCACGGTCCTGAAGGACCTGGTCGTGGACATGGAGCCGTTCTTCCAGGCGTACCGGGACGTGATGCCCTTCCTGATCACGAAGGACACCAACGAGCCGACGCGCGAGCGTCTGCAGTCCGCCGAGGACCGTGAGCGCTTCGACGACACGACGAAGTGCATCCTCTGCGCCGCCTGCACGTCCTCCTGCCCGGTGTTCTGGAACGACGGCCAGTACTTCGGTCCGGCCGCGATCGTGAACGCCCACCGCTTCATCTTCGACAGCCGTGACGAGGCTGGCGAGCAGCGCCTGGAGATCCTCAACGACCGGGACGGCGTGTGGCGTTGCCGCACGACCTTCAACTGCACGGACGCCTGCCCGCGCGGTATCGAGGTCACCAAGGCGATCCAGGAGGTCAAGCGCGCGCTGATCACGCGTCGCTTCTGATCCACCCTCGCCCAGGGCGAGTTGGGCCCCGTCTCCGGTTCCGCCGGGGGCGGGGCCCTCGCCGTACAACCCTCACGCCTCGTCAGGCGTCTCCTGTGTACTCGGATCACAGGAGACACATGTTCACGCACAGGAAGCTCCGCCTGGCGCTCGCGACGGCCACGGCCGCCTCGCTCGCCGGCGGGCTGCTGGCCCTCTCTGCCCAGACGGCCACTGCGGCGACCCCCGCCAAGTACGCCGACGACTTCAACGGCGACGGCTACCGGGACTACGCGGTCGGCTGGTCGGGGGAGGTCACCGTCACCTACGGCACCGCGACGGGTCCCGGCACCGTGACGAAGAAGTTCACCCAGAACAGCGCCGGCATCCCCGGAAAGGCGGGCGACGCCGGAGGGTACGGCGACATGTTCGGCGAGGGGCTCGCGAACGCGGACTTCAACCGCGACGGTTACGCCGACCTGGCGGTCGCGGACCGCAGCGAGAAGGTGGGCACGAAGGCCGGAGCGGGCGCGGTCACCATCCTGTGGGGCGCCAAGGCGGGCCTCGGCGCGAAGGCCACCCGGATCCCCGTCACGGCCCACGCCGACTACGGGTTCGGCACCGCGTTGGCCACCGGTGACTTCAACGGCGACGGAAAGGCGGACCTGGCCGTCGCCGACGGCGTGCACACCGTCCACATCTACCGCGGCGGCTTCTCCCAGTCCGGTACGACGGGCGCGGTCACCCGGCACGGGTACTCCGGCGGCATCCTCGAACCGACCGCTCTCGTCGCCGGAAAGGTCACCAAGGACAAGGCGACCGACCTTTACGTCCTCGGCCAGGGCTACAAGAACGACAAGATGACCCAGGCCGCCTGGTTCCTGCGCGGCGGGACCACCGTCAGGCCGGGCAGGTTCACGACGTACGACGCGTCGTCACCGGACTACAGCCCGACCGGAGTCATCGCCGACTTCGACAAGAACGGCTACGGGGACCTGGCCGTCAGCGACACCCCGTACAACAAGCACGCGGGCTCGGTCGTCGTCCTGCGCGGCGGCTCCAGCGGCCCGACCACCTCCTACCGCCTCACCCAGTCGACGGCGGGTGTGGCCACCGCCGCCACGGCGCACGACAGCTTCGGTTCCGGTCTCTCCGCCGCCGACACCAACCGCGACGGCTACCCGGATCTGGCGGTCGGCGTGTCCGAGGAGAAGGTCGGCACGGTCAAGCAGGCGGGTGGCGTCCACGTCCTGCGGGGCGGCGCGCACGGTCTGACCGGCACCGGCTCCCAGTGGTTCACCCGCGCCACCGCGGGCGTACCGGGCGACGCCACGCAGTACGGGGACTTCGGCAGGTACGTCCGCCTGCGCGACTTCGACCGGGACGGTGACGCGGACCTGCTGGTGTCGAACGACTACTACAGCCCGGGTGTGCTGCTCCGCGCGGGCGCGACCGGCATCACGACCGACGGGGCGACGGAGCAGGCGCTGATCGCCGCCTTCCCGCAGTAGCCCGCGCGTCCGCGCCCACCCGAGGAGCCCCGCCGAATCCGCTTCGGTGGGGCTCCTCGCATCTTGTCCCGCTCAGCCCCTAATCTGACGACATGTCAGACGAAGAGTCGTACGAACTGCTCGGGTTCGACAACGTGCTGCTGCCCGTCGGTGACCTCGGTGAGGCCGTCGGGTTCTACGAGCGGGCCGGGTTCACCGTCGGGTTCCGGTTCGACGAGGCCGGGATCGCACTGCTGAAGGTCGGCGGCGAGACGCCCGGGATTCTGCTGCGCGTCGAGGACGGGCTGGGGCAACGGCCGCCACTGTGGCCCTCGCCGCGCCTGTGGCTGGAGGTGCCGGACGCCCGGGCCGCGGCGCGGGAGCTGGCCGCCGCCGGCATTCCGGCACTGGACGAGGTGTTCCCGGTGGCCACCGGCTGGACCGTCGAGATCGCCGATCCCTGGGGAAACGTCCTCGGGTTCACCGACTACAGCAAACGGCGGGCCCTGGGCCGCAGGGGATGAGACGAGGGTCTCCCCGCACTCCCCGCCCATTGAGTTGAACATGTTCAAAAGCAGGTCTACAGTCATGCCTGTCAGCGTTTTGAACGCGTTCAAGAAGGGGTGGGGCGCATGGACCGCATCGTCATCGCCTATGTCATCTACCTGGTCGTCAGCATCTCGCTGACCGTCTGGGTGGCCCGCACGCTCAGCCACAACGGCCGGGTCTTCCTCGCCGACGTGCTGCAGGGCAACGAGAAGCTGGCAGACGCCGTCAACCATCTCCTGGTGGTCGGCTTCTACCTCGTCAACCTCGGCTTCGTGGCCCTGTTCCTGACCGACAACAGCGATGTCGGCGACACCCGGGCCGTCTTCGAGGTGCTGTCGGTCAAGCTCGGCGTGGTGCTGCTGGTGCTCGGCGCGATGCACCTGGGCAACGTGTACGTGCTGAACAAGATCCGGCGGCGCGGGATCATGGAGCGCGAGCAGCAGCCCCCGGTGAACCCGCAGGGCTGGATGCCGCCGACGGTCGGGGCGTGACGGCCGTGACCGCCACGGACGGCCGGGGCGCCACGGGCGTCCCGGTCCGCCGGCTGACCGTCCTGTACGACGCCGAGTGCGCCCTGTGCACCCATCTGCGCGACTGGCTGGTACGGCAGCCGCAGCTGGTGCCCCTGGAGCTGGTGCCGGCCGGATCCGCCGAGGCCCGCAGGCGCTACCCGGGGCTCGACCACGCCGCCACCCTCGACGAGATCACCGTGCTCGGCGACTCCGGCCAGGTCTACCAGGCCTCCCGCGCCTGGATCGTCGTCCTGTGGGCCCTGCGTGAACACCGCCCGCTCGCCCACAGGCTGAGTACCCCGGCCGGGGCCAAGCTGGCCCGGGGCGCGGCGCTGGCGGCCGCGAAATGGCGGGGTGCGCTGTGGGGCGGTACGCGGCAGGGCGGTGCGCAGTGGGGCGGTGCGCAGTGGGGCGGGCAGTCCTACCAGGGCACGGACGGGTGGTCGTACGACCCCGGCACGGGCTGGAGTTACAACCCGCCGTCCTGTTCAGACGGTGCCTGCCCGACTGGTTAGGCTCCTCCCGTGCCCGCGAAGAACGACGGCCCCGAGGCCGGCTCCCCGACCAAGTCCGAGCAGACCCGCGCCCTGATCCTGGAGACCGCCATGCGGATGTTCCAGGAGCGGGGCTACGACAAGACGACCATGCGGGCCATCGCCACGGAGGCCGGGGTCTCCGTGGGCAACGCCTACTACTACTTCGCGGGCAAGGAGCACCTGATCCAGGGCTTCTACGACAGGATCGCCGCCGAGCACCAGGTGGCGGTCCGGGAGGTCCTGGACCGGGAGACCGACCTGGAGGCGCGGCTCGCGGGCGTGCTGACCGCGTGGCTGGACATCGCCAAGCCGTACCACGAGTTCGCGGTGCAGTTCTTCAAGAACGCCGCCGACCCCGACAGCCCGCTCAGCCCGTTCTCACCGGAGAGCGAGCACGCCCGCGAGCAGGCCATCAGCGTCCACCGCGAGGTGCTGGCCGGCTCCAAGTCCAAGGTCGCACCCGAACTCCGTGACGTGCTGCCGGAGTTGATGTGGCTCTCCCAGATGGGCCTCGTCCTGTACTGGGTGTTCGACCGCACCGAGGGACGTGAGCGCAGCTACCGGCTGGCCCGCCGGGGCGCACGGCTGACTGCACGCGGCGTCGCCCTGGCCCGCTTCCGGGTGCTGCGTCCCCTCGTGCTCGAAGTCCACGAACTGTTCACGGACTTCCTGCCGGGGATGACGAAGGCACTGCCGGACCCGGGGGCCAGGGCGCACCGCGACGAGACGGGCTGATCAGATCCACTGCAGACGCCACAGGCGGAAGACGCCCGTGCCGTCCGTGAGGTACTGGCCGCCACCGACGTCCTCGGTGCTCACCACGTACTCCTTGCGCTGCCACAGCGGGATCAGCGGCACATCGGTCGCCACGTCCGCCTGGATGTCGTGGAAGTCGTTCGCGGCCCGCGTGCGGTCGGCGTACTGCTGGCTGTCCAGGATGAGGTGGTCGACGACCTTGTTGCTGTAGCCGGTGGCCATGGTGGAGCCGGTGGCGACGAGCGGGGAGCCGAAGGTGTCCGGGTCGGGATAGTCGGCCACCCAGCCGACCGCCCACGCGTCCATCTTCCCGGCGGCCCAGCGCTTCTGGAAGTCGGTCCACTCATAGCCCTGGACGTCCACCTTGAACAGGCCGCCCGCCTCCAGCTGCTTCTTCAGCTCCGCGGCCTCCTCCTCGCCCGCGCCCCGGTTCTTGCCGTAGCCGAAGGTGAAGTGCACCGGCAGGGTCACCCCGGCCTGGGTGAGCAGATCCCGCGCCTTCTGGGTGCTCTGCGTCGGGTAGTCGTCGAAGAAGGACGTGGTGTGGCCGGTGATGCCGGTCGGGATCAGCGAGTACAGCGGGTCGACCGTGCCCTCGTACACCTTGGAGGCCAGCTTCTCGCGGTTGACCAGCCAGGCCAGGGCGCGGCGCACGCGCACGTCGTGCAGCGGCGAGTTCGCGCGGGTGTTGAGGTAGAGGTTGCGGGTCTCGGCGCTGTCGGACTCCGTGACCCGGTTGTTCGGGTCGCTCGGGTTCAGCCGGGACAGCATGCTCGGCGGCAGCGTCCGGGTGGCCACGTCGACCTGCTTGCCCTGCCAGGCGCTGTTGAGCCGGTCGGAGTCGGTGTAGTAGCGCAGCTCGATCGGGCGGCCGGTGCCGTTCAGGTAGCCCCGGTAGTTCCCGTACGGGTCGAGGTCGGCCTTCTTGTCCTTCGTGTACGACGTCAGCGTGTACGGACCGGTGCCGTCGACGCCGTCGTCCTTGCGCAGGGCGGTGGCCGGGTACTTGTCCTTGTCGACGATGGAACCGGCACCCGTGGCGACCTTCAGCGGGAAGGTGGCGTCCGGGGACGACAGATGGAAGGTGACCGTCGTCGCGCTGTCCGCGCTCACCGAGCCGAGCGTGGAGAACAGCGACGCCGGGCCGACGGGGGCGTCGATCTTCTTGACCCGCTCGAAGGAGTACCGGACGTCCTCTGCGGTCATCTTGCGCCCGCTCGGGAAGGTGATGTCGTCCCGCAGCCGGCACTGGTACGTCTTCAGCCCGCTGCCCACGAAGCCGCAGCTCTTCGCGGCGTCCGGGATCGGCTGGACACCGCCCGGCTCGAAGGTGAGCAGCGTCTGGAAGACGTTGCTGAACAGGGCCCAGGAACCGGCGTCGTACGCGCCCGCTGGGTCCAGTGAAGTGACGGCGTCGGTCGTACCGACCGAGATCGTCTTGTTCTTGTCCGTCTGCGACGGCAGCAACTGCCAGCCGCCGATTCCCACGACGGCGAGTACGAGCAGCGTCACGAGAATGCGCATGCGAAAAGATCGCATGGTGGTGCCCTCCCCAGGCCCTCCAGGGCCCTACCCCTGGCCAGCACAATTTCGCCACTCCCCTAAGCGGCGCCGCTCACCTAATCACAGGACTTTCACCCGGGGGAAGGGCTTTCTGACCAGATGTGGAAGAACTTACCGAGACGTTGTTCCGCCGGGTTTCACAGCGCCTTCACAGCGGTGGGGAGAGTTCTGGTCACGCGCGCGTCGCGGCGAGCTCGATCACCGTGACGTCCGACGGCGCCCCGACACGCGTGGGCGGGCCCCACGCGCCCGCGCCCCGGCTGACGTACAGCTGTGTGTCGCCGTACCGGTCGAGACCGGCCACGGTCGGATTGGCCGCGGCGGCGACGAGGTTGCCGGGCCAGAGCTGGCCGCCGTGGGTGTGGCCGGACAACTGGAGGTCGACGCCGTACCGGACGGCCTCGTGGATCTGCACCGGCTGGTGGGCGAGGAGCACGCAGGCCCGTGCCGGGTCCCGGTCCCCGAGCGCCTTCCGGAAGTCCGGCCCCTGGCCCTCGCTCTCGCCCTGGAGGTCGTTCACCCCGGCCAGGTCGAAGTAGGGCAGCTCGGTGCGGGCGTTCTCCAGCGGGTGCAGGCCGAGCGTGCGCACCTCGGCGACCCACTGTTCGGCGCCGGAGAAGTACTCGTGGTTGCCGGTGACGAAGAACGCCCCGTGCCGGGCGGTGAGCTGGGCGAGGGGCGCCGCGGCCGGGCCGAGGTCCTTGACGCTGCCGTCCACCAGATCGCCGACGACCGCGATCAGGTCGGGCCGGGTGGCGTTGACGGTGTCGACGACCCGCTGCGCGAAACCGCGGCCCAGGACGGGTCCGAGGTGGATGTCGCTGACGACGGCGATCCGGAAGCCGTGTGCGGCGCGCGGCAGTTTGGCGAGCGGTACGGTGACCCGCTTCACCCGGGGCCCGCGCAGGACGCCGTAGGTGCCCTGGCCGACGGTCCCCACGGCCGCGGCGGCCGCGGCTCCGCCGATGACACGGGAGACGACGAGGCGGCGGCCGGGGTTCTGTGCCGCGGGTTCCCGGGTCGGTTGCGGTGCCGCGGCGGGCGTACCGGAGGGCTCCGCCTCCTGGACCCCCGGCAGGTGCCCGGCCGCCACCCGGCGCTGCGGGCTGGGCAGCGGCTCCACGGGGTGCCGCCGGTCCAGGACGCGTCTCAGCAGCGGTCGTACCGCCTCTCCCGCCGCCACCGCCAGCAGCAGGTACAGCGCCAGCGCCATCCACAGGAAGCCGGGCCAGGCGAGGGTGCGCTGGAGCCAGAAGGGGGCACCCGAGCGTTCGGCGACCAGGGCCGTGATCATCAGGAGCGGACCGGCGACGAAGAGCGCCGTGCCGGCGCGGCGGGCGGGGCCCGGGCCGCGGGTCGTGTCACGGACCAGGCGGCGCCACACGTACCAGTGCCCCAGCACGAGGACGGCCAGGACGGCCGGCGCGACAAGGGCGAAGACGATGACCACGCTGTCGAGTTCCCCCGCTATGACGTCCGGCGCAGTGCGCGCAGTCCGCGCAACCCGATGACCCCGATGACCGTCCCCAATACGAAGGAAACGACCGCCAGCAGCAGGTGCACCCAGAAGTACGCGGTCGGGTGACCGTCGTCGAAGGCGAGACCGCTGCCGTCCTTGACCAGGTTCTTGACGAAAGTGACCCAGATGATCCAGCTCCACACCCCGAAGGCGAGCAGGAACCAGGAGACCGGGCGGCTCAGTTTCACAGGGACTGACCTTTCAACACAGTGCCGGGCACCCGCAGGCGGCCGTGGGTCCGGCCCGCTGCGCGGCAGTAATCGGATGCAGTGCCCCCCGGATGAGCACAGCATGCGACCAGTATCGCCGTTCGATGTCCGGTTCCGTTTCCGGGGTGGGGTGCGCGGCGGGACTTCGCAGCCCGTGCCGGGTACGTTCAGGGCCGTGCCCGCACCGAAGAAGACCGCCAGGCGATCCCTGCTGGTCACCACCGCCACGCTGCTGTCCCTGGCCGCCACCGCGCCCGCCGCGTTCGCGGCCCCGACCCCGTCGACGAGCCCGACGGCCACGCCTCCGGCGCGGATGTCGCAGGTCGGCGGAGCCCGGCTCGGGCTGCCCGGGACACAGGTGAACCTCGCCGCCGGCGTGCCCGTGCTCCCCAAGGACCTCACCGCCCGTTCCTGGATCGTCTCCGACGCCGAGTCCGGCGATGTGCTCGCCGCGCACAACGCGCACTGGCGGCTGCCCCCGGCGAGCACCCTGAAGATGCTGTTCGCCGACACCGTGCTGCCGAGGTTCCCGAAGACGACCGAGCACAAGGTGGTGCCGAACGACCTGGCCGGCATGGGCATCGGCTCCAGCGTGGTCGGGATAAGGGAAGGCCGCTCCTACTCCGTCCACGACCTGTGGCTCGGCGTCTTCCTGCGCTCGGGCAACGACGCCGTGCACGTGCTGTCCGCGATGAACGGCGGCGTCGCGCAGACCGTGAAGGACATGCAGGACCACGCCGACGAGCTGCAGGCCCTGGACACGCACGTGGTCAGCCCGGACGGCTACGACGAGCCGGGACAGCTGTCGTCGGCGTACGACCTGACGCTGTTCGCCCGCTCCGGGCTGCAGAAGAAGGACTTCCGCGACTACTGCTCGACGGTGCGGGCGAAGTTCGGGTCCGCCGAGATCCAGAACACCAACCGGCTGCTGAGCGGTGACACCGACGTGCCCGTCTACCGGGGCATCGCCGGGGTGAAGAACGGCAACACCACCAACGCGGGCGCCACCTTCACCGGTGTCGCCGAGCGGAGCGGCCGGGTGCTGCTGGTCACGGTGATGAACCCGGAGAAGCACGAGCACAACGAGGTCTACAAGGAGGCGGCCAAGCTGCTGGACTGGGGCTTCGAGGCGGCCGGCAAGGTCAGCCCGGTGGGCGAGCTGGCCCCGCCGAGGAGCGCCGCGCAGTCCACCCCGAGCCCCGGCGCCACCGCCTCCGCCTCCGCCGGAGCGGCGGGGACCACCGGCGGGTCCGGCTCGAAGCCGGTGGCGAGCTCCACCGCCGCGGGCGGCTCCGGCGGCATCGGGATCGCCCTGGCCGTCGCCGGCGGGCTGCTGGTGCTGCTCGGCGGCGGGGCGTTCCTGGTCAACCGCCGTTGGCCGCTGCCGGACCTGATGCGCCGTCGGACGCGCTCCTGACCTCCTGCGCACCGCTGTCCTCGCTCTGCGTCGCCGTCCAGGCGGCGCAGAACAGGAGGAGTTTCGCGGTGAAGTTGATCCACAGCAGCAGCGCGACGGGCACACCGAACGCGCCGTACATGCTCTTCGCGGCGACTCCCTGGATGTAGCCGCTGAGCAGCACCTTCAGCAGTTCGAAGCCGACCGCGCCGAGGAGCGCGGCCTCCAGCAGGCGGCGGCGCGGCGGTTCGACGCCGGGCAGCAGGGTCAGGACGTAGAGCAGGAGCAGGAAGTCGGCGAGCACGGCGACGGTGAACGCGGCGATCCGCAGCAGGACGGCGCCCCAGCCCGCCCGCTCGATGCCGAGGTGGTCGGTGCTCCAGCCCACCAGCGCTGAGGCGATGGTGGAGATGGCGAGGGTGGCGAGGAGGGCTCCGCCGAGGCCGATCAGGATGCCCGCGTCCTTGACCTTGGCCAGGACCGGGTTCCCCGTCCTGTCGGGCAGCTCCCACACCACGCGCAGACACTCGCGCATCTGGCCGACCCAGCCCATGCCGATGAACAGCAGCACGGCACCGGCGATGACTCCGACCGTACCGGCGTTCTGCACCAGGGAGTTGATGTCCAGCTGATCGGCGATGCCGGGGACCTGGTCGGCGATCTTGTGCTGCAGGTTCTTCTGCTGCGACTGGCTGAGCGTGGCGGCGGCGATCGCGGCGATCAGCGTCAGCAGCGGGAACAGCGCGACGAAACTGATGAAGGTCATCGCGGCGGCCAGCCGTGTCCACTTCACCCGGTCCAGCCGCTCGTACGCCTGCCACGCGTGCGTGGTCATCAGCCAGGTGACGATCGGCCCGATCCCGGGGAGCTTCTTCAGCCAGTCCATGATCGGACTCTGCCCGCTCCTGGTGGACGTCAACACCGCGTTTCTTCACCAGAACGGACATATGAGGGCGATACGGTCGGCTGTCATGAAGGACGCCACCGCTCTGCCCCAGTCCCTGCTCATCCTCGGCGGCACGTCCGAGATCGCGCTGGCCACCGCCCGCCGGCTGATCGCCCGCCGCACCCGCACCGTCTGGCTGGCCGGCCGCCCCTCACCCGCCCTGGACCGGGCGGCCGATCAGCTGCGCGCCCTGGGTGCCGACGTCCGCACCGTCGCCTTCGACGCCCTCGACCCCGAGTCCCACGAGGCGGCCCTCGGCAAGGTCTTCACCGAGGGCGACATCGACCTGGTGCTGCTCGCGTTCGGCATCCTCGGCGACCAGGCCCACGACGAACGCGAGCCCCTGCGTGCGGTCCGGGTCGCGCAGACGAACTACACCGGAGCCGTGTCGGCGGGCCTGGTCGCGGCCCGTGCCCTGCAGACCCAGGGCCACGGCTCCCTGGTGGTCCTCTCCTCCGCCGCCGGCGAACGGGCCCGCCGCGCCGACTTCATCTACGGCTCCAGCAAGGCCGGCCTCGACGCGTTCGCCCAGGGCCTCGGCGACGCACTCTTCGGCACCGGCGTGCACGTCATGGTCGTACGCCCCGGATTCGTCCGTACCCGCATGACGGCGGACCTGCCCGCGGCCCCGCTCGCCACCACCCCCGAGGCCGTCGCCACGGCCGTCGAACTGGGCCTGCGCCGCGGCTCGGAGACGGTGTGGGTGCCGGGCGCTCTGCGCCTGGTGATGTCGGCGCTACGACACGCGCCGCGTGCGCTGTTCCGGAGGCTGCCCCTGTAGCGGAGCGTCAGCGACTGGCGATCCGCCCGCGCTCGACGCCCGCGTGGCCCCCCTGTGCGGGCACCACGGATCCACCGAACATGTACTCCCGCAGCTTGCGCCACACGTCGTCGGCGCCCTGCTCGTACAGCGCGAACCCGGTGCACGGCCACTCGGCCTCGAAGCCGGCCAGCTCGGCGAAGGCACGGTCCATCGACGCCTCGTCGATGCCGTGCGCCACCGTGACGTGCGGGTGGTACGGGAACTGCAGCTCGCGTGCCACCGGACCCGAGGCGTCCCGCACCCGCTGCTGCAGCCGGGCGCAGGCCTCGGCACCCCGCGCGACACGCACATAGACGACCGGCGACAGGGGCCGGAAGGTGCCGGTCCCGCACAGCCGCATCGGGAACGGCCGGCCGGTCGCCGCGACCTGCGTGAGGTGCGCCTCGACCGCCGCCAGGTCGGCCGCGTCCACCTCGGTCGGCGGCAGCAGGGTGACATGCGTGGGGATGCCGTGGGCCGCGGCGTCACCGAAGCCCGCGCGCAGCTCCTGGAGCAGGCTGCCGTGAGGCTCCGGGACCGCGATCGACACGCCGATCGTTACGGTCCCCACGTCGTCTCCTGTCGTCGCGTGATGTCTTCCGGCCGTCTTCGCCGCCGTCGTCGTCGCGTCTGCGTCCGGGCCGTCGGCTATCGACTGTACGGCCACGGATGTCCCGTGGGCAGGCGCAGTGGAAGTGATGTGCAGCGCTCTGCCCGGTCGGACGTGTGTACGGTCGTGCGCCGCAGCGCCGGATCGTGCTTCTCAGTGCTTCGCCGGCAGGAAACCCACCCGGTCGTACGCCTGCGCAAGCGTCTCCGCGGCGACGGCGCGCGCCTTCTCCGCGCCCTTGGCGAGGATCGAGTCGAGCGTCTCGGAGTCGTCCAGGTACTGCTGGGTGCGCTCCCGGAAGGGCGTCACGAACTCGACCATGACCTCGGCGAGGTCCGTCTTGAGCGCGCCGTACATCTTGCCCTCGTAGTCCTGCTCCAGCTCGGCGATCGACTTGCCGGTGAGCGTGGAGTAGATGGTGAGGAGGTTCGACACGCCCGGCTTGTTCTCCGCGTCGTAGCGGATCACGGTGTCGGTGTCGGTGACCGCGCTCTTGACCTTCTTGGCCGTCGCCTTCGGCTCGTCGAGCAGGTTGATCAGGCCCTTCGGCGTGGACGCCGACTTGCTCATCTTGATCGTCGGGTCCTGAAGGTCGTAGATCTTCGCCGTCTCCTTGAGGATGTACGGCGACGGGATCACGAACGTGTCGCCGAACCGGCCGTTGAAGCGCTCGGCGAGGTCGCGGGTCAGCTCGATGTGCTGGCGCTGGTCCTCGCCGACCGGCACCTCGTTGGCCTGGTACAGCAGGATGTCCGCGACCTGCAGGACCGGGTACGTGAACAGGCCGACGGAGGCCCGCTCGGCACCCTGCTTGGCGGACTTGTCCTTGAACTGGGTCATCCGGCTGGCCTCGCCGAAGCCGGTGAGGCAGTTCATGATCCAGGCGAGCTGGGCGTGCTCGGGCACATGGCTCTGCACGAAGAGGGTGCAGCGGTCGGGGTCGAGACCGGCGGCCAGCAGCTGGGCCGCGGCCAGGCGGGTGTTGGCGCGCAGATCCGCCGGGTTCTGCGGGACCGTGATCGCGTGCAGGTCGACGACCATGTAGAAGGCGTCGTGGGACTCCTGCAGGGCCACCCACTGGCGGACGGCGCCGAGGTAGTTGCCGAGGTGGAACGAGCCGGCGGTGGGCTGGATGCCGGAGAGCACGCGGGGTCGGTCAGCAGAGGCCATGTTGCCCATTCTCTCATCGGCTGGGGGCGGCATCGGCCCGTGAGGCGCAAGGAGGCTTCGGGGCGCGGGGGACCGCGGGCCGTCCGTGGTTGCCCGCCGCAGTCCCCCCGCGCCCCTCACGGGGCGTTTCAGCCCAGGTCGACTTCCGGGTACAGCGGGAAGCCGGCCACCAGGTCCGTCGCCCGCTGGGCGATCTCCTGCGCGGTCTTCTCGTCCAGGACGTGGGCCGCCTTGGACGGGGCGCCCGACTTGGTGGTGCCCGCCTCGGTGGCGCCGAGGACGCGGTCGATCAGTCCGGCGACCTCGTCCATCTCCGCGGTGCCGAGGCCACGGGTGGTCAGGGCGGGGGTGCCGATGCGAATGCCGGAGGTGTACCAGGCGCCGTTCGGGTCGGCCGGGATGGCGTTGCGGTTGGTGACGATGCCGGACTCGAGCAGGGCCGCCTCGGCCTGGCGGCCGGTGAGGCCGTAGGAGGTGGCCACGTCGATCAGGTTGAGGTGGTTGTCCGTACCGCCGGTGACCAGGGTGGCGCCGCGCTTCATCAGGCCCTCGGCGAGGGCGCGCGAGTTGTCGACGATGCGCTGGGCGTAGTCCTGGAAGGAGGGCTGACGGGCCTCGGCGAGGGCGACGGCCTTCGCGGCCATGACGTGCGGGAGCGGACCGCCGAGCACCATCGGGCAGCCGCGGTCGACCTGGTCCTTCAGGGAGTCGTCGCACAGGACCATGCCGCCGCGCGGGCCGCGCAGGGACTTGTGGGTGGTCGTGGTGACGATCTGGGCGTGCGGGACCGGGTCGAAGTCGCCGGTCAGGACCTTGCCGGCGACCAGACCGGCGAAGTGGGCCATGTCGACCATCAGGGTCGCGCCGACCTCGTCGGCGATCTCGCGCATGACGCGGAAGTTCACCAGACGGGGGTACGCCGAGTAGCCCGCGACGATGATCAGCGGCTTGAACTCGCGGGCCTGGGCACGCAGCGCCTCGTAGTCGATCAGGCCCGTGGCCGGGTCGGTGCCGTAGGAGCGCTGGTCGAACATCTTGCCGGAGATGTTCGGACGGAAGCCGTGGGTGAGGTGGCCGCCGGCGTCCAGGGACATGCCGAGCATGCGCTGGTTGCCGAAGGCCTGGCGGAGCTCAGCCCAGTCGGCCTCGGAGAGGTCGTTGACCTGGCGGGCGCCGGTCTTCTCCAGGAACGGGACCTCCACGCGGTCCGCGAGGACGGCCCAGAAGGCGACGAGGTTGGCGTCGATGCCGGAGTGCGGCTGGACGTAGGCGTGCCGGGCGCCGAAGAGCGCCTTGGCGTGCTCGGCGGCCAGGGACTCCACCGTGTCGACGTTGCGGCAGCCGGCGTAGAAGCGGCGGCCGATGGTGCCCTCGGCGTACTTGTCGCTGAACCAGTTGCCCATCGCCAGCAGGGTGGCCGGGGAGGCGTAGTTCTCGGAGGCGATCAGCTTCAGCATCTCGCGCTGGTCGGTCACCTCCTGGCCGATGGCGTCCGCGACCCGCGGCTCGACGGCACGGATCACGTCGAGGGCGGCACGGAAGGCGGTGGACTCGGTCGACAGGGACTGCTCTGGCATGGGGACCTCCGGACGGTGTGCGTACAGCGTTCACGTTCGGCCCAGGCGCACGGCACTCATTTCCGGCTCGGGCCGCTCCCCGATGGTCGGTCCCATCCCTAGCGCGCCAGTCACGGCCCGCTGATCAGCCTACCGGGCGCGCCGGAACGGGGAGGTCCCGCGTCCACCATGCGAGCGAGGATAAGAAGGGGGTGCATCCGACTCTCTGGCCCCTTGGAGTTCCCGTGAACGCTACGGAGACGCTCATCGCCGCCGCCGACACCCACAGTGCGCACAACTACCACCCGCTGCCGGTGGTCGTCGCCACCGCGGAGGGGGCCTGGATGACGGATGTCGAGGGGCGGCGCTACCTCGACCTGCTGGCCGGGTACTCGGCGCTGAACTTCGGCCACGGCCACCCCCGGCTGGTGGAGGCTGCCAAGGCACAGCTGGAGCGGGTGACGCTGACCTCGCGGGCGTTCCACCACGACCGGTTCGCCGCCTTCTGCACCGAGCTGGCCGCGCTGTGCGGCATGCAGATGGTGCTGCCGATGAACACCGGCGTCGAGGCGGTGGAGACCGCGGTGAAGACCGCCCGGAAATGGGGGTACCGGATCAAGGGGGTGCCGGCCGAGATGGCGAAGATCGTGGTCGCGAGCGGCAACTTCCACGGCCGTACGACGACGGTCATCAGCTTCTCGACCGACCCCGAGGCGCGGGCGGACTTCGGGCCGTACACACCGGGCTTCCAGATCGTGCCGTACGGCGACCTGACCGCGATGCGGGCGGCGCTCACCGAGAACACGGTCGCGGTGCTGCTCGAACCGATCCAGGGCGAGTCGGGGGTGATCGTCCCGCCGGCCGGTTATCTGCCGGCGGTGCGTGAGCTGACCCGGCAGCGGGACGTGCTGTTCATCGCGGACGAGATCCAGTCCGGGCTGGGCCGGACGGGGCGGACGTTCGCGTGCGAGCACGAGGGGGTCGTACCGGATGTGTACGTGCTGGGGAAGGCGCTGGGCGGCGGGATCGTGCCGGTGTCTGCGGTGGTGTCGAGCACCGAGGTGCTCGGGGTGTTCGGGCCGGGTGAGCACGGATCGACGTTCGGCGGGAACCCCTTGGCGTGTGCGGTGGCGCTGGAGGTGATCAGGATGCTGCGGACGGGCGAGTACCAGGCACGGGCCGCCGAGCTCGGCGATCATCTGCACCGGGAGCTGGGCGCCCTGCTCGGCACCGGCAGGGTGACGGCGGTGCGCGGGCGCGGGCTGTGGGCCGGGGTGGACATCGCGCCGGGGGCCGGGACCGCCCGGCAGGTGTCCGAGCGGCTGATGGACCGGGGTGTCCTGGTGAAGGACACCCACGGTGCGACGGTCCGGATCGCGCCGCCGTTGGTGATCGGCAAGGAGGACCTGGACTGGGGGCTCGAACAGCTGGCGGCGGTGCTGGCCGGCTAGAGGATCACGTGCGGCAGGAAGCGGGCGTACTCGTCGGTGATCAGGCCCGAGGACTCGCGCAGGCCGAGGCCGGCCGGCTCGTCCCGGACGACCCAGGCGCCGAGGACGAGGTGGTTGCCGTCGAAGGCGGGCAGCGGGGCGAGCTGCTGGTAGCAGCAGGGCTCGTCCCGGACGGCGGCCGGGGCGCCGGGCTCGTGGACGGTCACGCCCGCGCCCTCGCGGCCCAGCAGCGGCTTGGCGACATAGCCGGTCGACCCGGCCAGCTCGCGCGGGCCGTCCAGGTAGGCGGGCAGCAGGCTGGGGTGGCCGGGGTACAGCTCCCAGAGGATCGCCAGCAGGGCCTTGTTGCTCAGGAGCATCTTCCAGGCGGGTTCGATCCACAGGGTGCTGCCGGTGCCGCCGCCGTTGTCCAGGGTGTCCAGGACGTGCCCCGCGAAGGCGTCGGTGGTGAGCCACTCCCACGGATAGAGCTTGAAGACGCTGCGGATGAAGCGGAGCCCGTTGTCCACGAAGCGGCCGGAGAGGGTGTCCCAGCCGATCTCCTCCATGGAGATCCATTCGGTGGCGAGGCCGGCCTGCTCGGCGGTCTCCTTCAGGTAGGCGACCGTCATCAGGTCCTCGCCGAGTTCGTCGGCCGAGGAGTGCGCGAAGTGCAGCGGGCTGCCCGGCGGGAGCAGCGCGGCCTGCCGGCGCCAGGCGTCGACCAGACGGTCGTGCAGCGAGTTCCACTGGTCGGCGCCGGGGAAGCGTTCCTCCATCCAGAACCACTGGGGGGAGGCGGCCTCGACCAGTGAGGTCGGGGTGTCGGCGTTGTACTCCAGGAGCTTCGCCGGGCCGGTTCCGTCGTAGCGGAGGTCGAAGCGGCCGTAGACGGAGGGGAGTTCGGCGCGGCGCCGCCAGGCCTCGGCGACGGCCTCGGCGACCCGCGGGTCGGTGATGCCGAGGTCGGCGAGGCGGCCCTCGGCCACGATGTGCCCGGCGGCCGCGAGGCACATGCGGTGCAGTTCCTCGACGGTCTCCTCCAGCGCCTCGACCTCGTCCAGGGTGAAGACGTAGTAGGCGCTCTCGTCCCAGTAGGGGCGCAGCGAGCCGTCCGGGTGGCGGGTCAGAGGGTAGACGAGCCCCTGCTCCTCGACGGTCTGCTGCCAGCCGGGGCGGGGGGTGGTCGTACGGCGTTCCACGGTCCGTTTCCCCGTCAGCCGCCGGAGCTGCCGTGACCGCCGCCGAAGCCGCCGCGGTGCACGCCGCCGTACGAGCCGCCCGAGCTCGAATGCGAGCCGGAGCCCTTGCCCGGCTTGGTGAAGGAGCCGCCGCTCACCCAGGAGCCCTTCTTCTTGCCGCCGTAGTACCAGGCGCCGTCGACGAAGGCCTTGGCGGACTTGCAGTTCTTGTCGGAGACGACCTTGTAGCCCTTGGCCAGCCGGTAGCTGTCGCGGTCGACGCAGCGCTTGTCCGGGGCGGAGGAGCAGGCGGTCAGGGCGGTGGCGAGCAGCCCCATGCCACCGAGGAGAACGGTCCCCGAACGAAGGCGTCGGCGTGCGGTGTCCATGCTGGTGTCTCCCCCGTCGGTTGGCCTGTTTTCGGCGGTCAGCCTAGAGAACGGTGAGAGCGACCACCTGGGCGGGTTACCGGTTCGCCCCTCGCCTAGAGTCACTTCGTGCTCTTTGGAATGGTGTGTGCCCTGGCCGCGGCCGTCTGTTTCGGTACGGCGACGGTGTTGCAGGCGGTCGCCGCGAGGCAGGCCGGTACGGGTGGGGGCGGCGAGGCCGCGCTGTTGCTGCGGGCCTTGCGGCAGTGGCGGTACCTGGCGGGTCTTGCGCTGGACGGTCTTGGCTTCCTGTTCCAGATCGCCGCGCTGCGCTCGATTCCGATCTACGCGGTCAGCGCGGCTCTGGCGTCGAGTCTGGCGGTGACCGCGGTGGTCGCGGCGCGGCTGCTGCGGGTGCGGCTGACCGGCACGGAGTGGGGCGCGGTGGGCGTGGTCTGCGTCGGGCTCGCGATGCTGGGGCTGGCGGCCGGGCCGGAGGGGGACCGGGAGGGGTCGGACACCCTGAAGTGGGCCATGCTCGCGACGGCCGTCGGCATGCTGGTGCTCGCGCTGCTGGGCGGACGGCTGACCGGGCGCATGCGGGCGCTGGTACTGGGTCTGGGGGCGGGTTTCGGATTCGGGGTCGTGGAGGTGTCGGTCCGTCTGATCGACTCGCTGCGGCCGGCCGAGCTGCTCACCAACCCGGCGGCCTACGCCCTGCTGATCGGCGGCGGCGCCGCCTTCATTCTGCTGACCTCCGCCCTGCAGCGCGGCTCGGTGACGACGGCGACGGCCGGCCTGGTCATCGGCGAGACGATCGGCCCGGCGGCCATCGGCGTGATCTGGCTCGGCGACCGCACCAAGGAGGGCCTGACCTGGCTGGCGGCGCTGGGTTTCGCGGTGGCGGTGGCGGGGGCGCTGGCGCTGGCGCGGTTCGGCGAGGCGCCCGCCTCCGACGGTGAGACCGTGGAGGCCGTGGGTCCGCCGCGGTGACCGCCCCGGGGGCCGCGCTCCCGGACGGGCCTGGGTTCGCCGTCACGGCAACACCCTGCACAACGCCTCCAACGCCCCCGCCCACGCACTGTCCGGCGGCGTCCCGTACCCCACCACCAGCGCGTCCAGCGGCTCGGCGAGCGCCTGCTCGTGCCGGTGGAAGGCGAGCCCGTGCAGGGCAAGGCCCTGCCAGGTCGCGGCCTGGATCACCGACTGCTCGGTGCCGGGCGGCAGCCGCAGCACGGCGTGCAGACCGGCCGCGATCCCGGTGACCCGGACCTCGGGTGCGCGGTCGGCCACGGCGGCGGCGAGGGCGTCACGGCGGCGCCGGTAGCGCAGCCGGGCGGAGCGGACATGGCGGTCGTAGGAGCCGGAGGTGAGGAACTCGGCCAGCGTCAGCTGGTCCAGCACGCCGCAGGTGTCGACACGGCCCTTGGCCTCGGCCGCCTCCTGGGCCAGGGACGGTGGCAGCACCATCCAGCCGAGGCGCAGGCCGGGGGCCAGGGACTTGCTGGCCGTGCCGAGGTAGACGACCCGGTCGGGGGCGAGGCCCTGGAGGGCGCCGACGGGCTGACGGTCGTAGCGGAACTCGCCGTCGTAGTCGTCCTCCAGTACCAGCCCGCCGGTCCGCCGCGCCCACCCCACGACGGCGGTCCGCCGGTCGGGGTGCAGGGGCATGCCCATCGGGAACTGGTGGGCGGGGGTGACGAGTACCGCACCCTCGTCGCTCAACGCACCCGTGTCGGTGCCCAGTTCGTCGTAGGGCAGCGCGGGTGTCGCGAGGCCCGCGCTCCGCAGCAGCCCCCAGTGGACGTCGAGCCCGTACGACTCCACCGCGACGCTCCGCACCCCGCGCGCCCGCAGCAGAGCCCCGAGGATGCGCAGGGCGTGCGAGAAACCCGCGGTGATCATGATCGTGTCGGGGTCGGCGCGGACGCCGCGGGCGCGGGCGAGGTAGCCGGCGAGTGCGGTGCGCAGTTCGGGGCGGCCGCGCGGGTCGCCGTAGTCGAGGGCGTCGAAGGGGGCGGTGGCCAGCGCGCGGCGGGCGGCCTTGAGCCACTCGGTGCGCGGGAAGGAGGCGAGGTCGGGGCTGCCGGGGACGAGGCTGTAGGCGGGCCGGCCGGGCTCGCGGCGCCGGGGTGCGGTGTCCGCAGGCGGTACGACCACCCGCTCCGCCACCTGCGTGCCCGAGCCCTGGCGGGCGGTGAGCCAGCCCTCGGCGACCAGGTCGGCATAGGCCTCGGCGACGGTGTTGCGGGCGATGCCCAGGTCGGCGGCGAGGCTGCGGGAGGACGGCAGCCGGGTGCCGGGGGCGAGGCGGCCGGCACGGACGGCGTCCCGCAGCGCGTCGGTCAGACCGCGGCGCAGCCCGCTGGAACCGGCCGGTTCCAGGTGCAGGTCGACTCCCAGAGTGGCCCATGAATTCGCCATGTAAATGGACCATACCCCTGGGCATCCTCGCTCCTAGGGTCGAGCCATGAGCACTGCAGAGGAAACCGTCGAGTACGCCGCCGAACAGACCCCACGGCTCAGCTGGGCCAAGCACGCCCCCGAGGTCTACAAGGCGATGATCCGCCTGGACACGGCCGCGAAGCAGGGCATCGACCCCACGCTGTACGAGCTGGTGAAGATCCGCGCCTCGCAGCTCAACCACTGCGCGTTCTGCCTCGACATGCACACCAAGGACGCTCTCGCCGCCGGCGAGAGCGTGGAGCGGATCGTGCAGCTCAGCGCATGGGAGGAGTCGCGGCACTTCTACACCGGGAAGGAACTGGCGGCGCTGGAGCTGACCGAGGCGGTCACCGTGCTGACCGACGGCTTCGTGCCGGACGAGGTGTACGACCGGGCCGCCGCACACTTCGAGGAGGCGGAGCTGGCCGGGCTGATCGCCGCGATCACGGTGATCAACGCGTGGAACCGGTTCGGCGTCACCACCCGGATGACCCCGGGCCACTACCGGCCGGGGCAGTACAAGTGAGCCGTACCCAGCTGCTGGACCGCGAGGTCGGCCTGGCCATGTCGGCGCTGAGCGCGGCCGCGAAGAAGGGGCTCGGCGATCCGGTCCTCGCCGAGCTGGTCATGATCCGCGCCTCGCAGCTCAACCACTGCGCGTTCTGCCTCGACATGCACCTCCGGCTGGCCCGTGGGAACGGCGAGTCGGAGGAGCGCATCCAGCTGCTGAACGCCTGGGAGGAGGCCGAGGACCGGTACAGCGAGCGGGAGCGGGCCGCACTGGCGCTGACCGAGGCGGTCACCGTCCTGACTGGGGGAACCTCCCGGACGAAGTCTGGGGGAGGCTTCGTGCCGGACGAGGTGTACGACACCGCCGCCAAGCACTTCGACGAGGCCGAACTCGCCCACCTCGTCGGCCTGATCACCGTCATCAACGGCTGGAACCGTCTCATGGTCAGCCGCCGTGTTCCGCCAGGGGGTTACCGGCCATGAGCAAGGTGGACGTGTTCCGCACCCTGCACCGCAGGCGCGCCCAGGGCGATCCGCTGATCCTGCCCGGCCCCTGGGACGCGGCGAGCGCCCGGGTGTGTGCCGAGGCCGGGTTCCCGGCGCTGGCCACGCCGAGCGCGGGGGTGGCCGCCTCCCTCGGGTACGAGGACGGGGCGACCCCGGCCGACGAGATGTTCGCGGCGGTGGCCCGGATCGTGCGGGCGGTGGACGTGCCGGTCTCGGCGGACGTCGAGGGCGGGTACGGGCTCGCGCCGAAGGAGCTGGTCGAGCGGCTGCTGGAGGCGGGCGTCGTGGGGTGCAACCTCGAGGACTCCGACGGGGGTGTCCTCAAGGACCCGCACGAGCACGCCGAGTACCTAGCCGAGGTCCGCTCGGCCGCCGCCGACCGGCTCTTCGTCAACGCCCGCGTCGACACCTTCCTCCACGGCGACGGGGATCCCGAACGGGCCATCGAGCGGGCCGCGTCCTATGTGGCCGCGGGCGCCGACTGCGTGTATCCGATCCTCGCTCCGGCGGACGTGCTGCCCCTGTTGCGGGCCGGGATCCAGGGCCCGCTCAACATGGTGGCCCGGCTGGACGGCGAGGGCCCCTCGCCCGCCGTGCTCGGCGAACTCGGGGCCACCCGCGTCACGTTCGGACCGGGACTCCAGCGGCGCGCCACCCGGGCGCTCCGCGAGATCGCCGACGGCATCACGTAGCAGGGCGGTCAGGACAGCCACTTCTCCCACACGGAGGCGTGGCTGTCCACCCACTTCTTCGCCGCCTCCGCGGGCGAGAGCTTCTGGTCGGCGATCATCAGGGAGACCTGGTTCTGGTCCTCGGTGGTCCACCGGAACTTCTTCAGGAAGGCCGCCGCCTGCCCGCCGGACCTGGCGAAGTCCGCGTTGAGGTACTTCTGCAGCGGGGTGTGCGGGTAGGCGCAGGCGACCTTGGCCGCGTCCGCGTCGCAGCCCTCCTTGTACGGCGGCAGCTTCACCTCCGTCATGGGGACCTTCTTGAACAGCCACTGGGGCGAGTACCAGTAGGTCAGGAAGGGCTTCTTGTCCTTGGCGAACTGCTTCATCTGGGTGATCTGGGCCGCCTCGGACCCGGCGAAGACGACCTGGTAGTCCAGCTTCAGGTTGTTCACCAGGGCCTTGTCGTTGGTGACGTAGGACGGGGAGCCGTCCATCAGCTGGCCCTTGCCGCCGCTCTCCGCGGTGCGGAAGAGCGGGGCGTACTTGTTCAGGTTCTTCCAGTCGGTGATGTCCGGGTGCTGCCGGGCCAGGTACGTCGGGACGTACCAGCCGATGTGCCCGGTCACCCCGAGGTCGCCGCCACGGGCGATCGTCCTCTTGTCGGTGACGTACCGCTTCTCCTGGTCCGGGTGGCCCCAGTCCTCCAGGATGGCGTCGACCCGGCCCTGGCTGAGCGCGTCCCACGCGGGCACCTCGTCCACCTGGACGGTGTCGACGCGGTAGCCCAGCTTGTGTTCGAGGAGGTACTGGGCGACGGCCACGTTGGACTGCGCGCCCACCCAGGACTGCACGGACAGGGTGACCGTCTTCGCGCCCCGGGCGTTCGCGAACGGCGAAGCCTGCTTGGTCATGTCGGCGGCGCCGCAGCCGGTGGTCAGTCCGAGGACGGCGACGGCGACGGCGACAGGAACACCGACGGGGACAGTCGTACGGAATCGCATGTCACGCTCCCTTCTTCGCGCGGCGTTCGGTCGGCTGGGTCACCCGGTCGAGCATCAGGCCCAGGCAGACGATGGCGGCGCCGGCGACCAGGCCGGTCGCCAGGTCGCCCTGCGCGAGGCCGAAGGCGACGTCGTAGCCGAGGGCGCCACCGCCGACCAGGCCGCCGATGATGACGACGGCGAGGACCAGGACCACGCCCTGGTTGGCGGCGAGCAGCAACGACCGGCGGGCCAGCGGGAGCTGGATCTGCCACAGCTGCTGGCGGCCGGTCGCGCCGAGCGAGCGCGCCGACTCCAGTGCCGCCGGGTCGACCTGGCGCAGCCCCTGCGCGGTGATCCGGACGACGGCCGGGAGGGCGTACACGACGGCCGCGGCGACGGCGGGCGCGCGGCCTACCCCGAACAGGGCGACGACCGGGATCAGGTACACGAACTGCGGCATGGTCTGGAAGACGTCCAGGACCGGGCGCAATGCCCGTTCGACACGGTCGCTGCGGGCGGCGGCGATACCGGTGGCGAAGCCGAGGACGAGGGTGACGGCGACGGCGGCGAGCACCTGCGACAGGGTGTCGAGCGAGGGCTCCCACACCCCGAGCACGCCGATCGCGGCCATCGCCAGGACGGCGGTCAGCGCGGTGCGCCAGGTGCCGATCAGCCAGGACAGCGCGGCGACCAGGAGCAGCACGGCCCACCAGGGCAGCCACTGCAGGCCGCTGCGGACGGGGTCCAGGATCCAGGTGGTGAAGTGACCGGCCCAGTCGGCGGTGCCGCCGACCACCGGGACGCCGGAGTAGAGGTGGGCGGTCATCCAGTCGACGGCGCGGTTGACCGGTTCGGCGATGTCCAGGCTCCAGGAGCCGGGCCAGTCGAGTGCGCCGAGGAGGCGGGTGGCCAGGGCCACGGCCACGGTGACGGCCAGGGCGTACGGCCGGCCGATGGCACGGGGCCGGGGGCTGCCGTCCCCCGCGGCTCCCGCGGCGGCGGTGACGCGGTCCAGGACGACCGCCAGCAGCACGATCGGGATGCCGGCCGCGAGGGCCGCGCCCACGTCGACGGAGGCGAGGGCCTGGTAGACGCGGTCGCCGAGGCCGCCGGCGCCGATGACGGAGGCGATGACGGCCATGGACAGCGCCATCATGATCGTCTGGTTCAGGCCGAGCAGGAGTTCCTTGCGGGCCAGCGGGATCCGGGCGGTCAGCAGCCGCTGGCGGGCGGTGGCGCCGAGCGACTCCACGGCCTCCAGGACTTCGGGGTCGGCGCCGCGCAGGCCCAGCGCGGTGAGGCGGGCCATCGGCGGGGCGGCGTAGACGACGGTGGCGAGGACGGCCGCGGGGACGCCGATGCCGAAGACCAGGACGACGGGGAGGAGGTACGCGAACGCCGGGAGCACCTGCATGGTGTCCAGGACCGGGCGCAGGGCGCGGTCCAGGCGGTCGGAGAGGCCGGCGGCGAGGCCCAGCAGGGCGCCCACGGCCACGGAGGCGAGGACGGCGACCACCATCAGCGCGAGGGTCTGCATGGTGGGCACCCACATGCCGAGCGCGCCGCAGGCCAGGAACGCGACCGCCGTGCCGGTGGCCAGACGGACACCGCCGAGGCGCCAGGCCACGAGGGCGCCGAACGCGGTGACGCCTGCCCAGCCCGCGGCGAGCAGGGTGAGGTAGACGGCGCGTACGGCCAGTACGACGGCGTTGCTGATGTAGCCGAAGAAGTAGAGGAACAGGGGGTGGCTGTCACGGTTGTCGATCACCCAGTTGCTGGCGCCGGCCAGGGGCTTGGAGAGGTCGACGGTGAGCGCGTGCGGCCAGGCGTTGCTTCCCCAGTGGCTGTTGGCCAGGGGGACGAGGATTGCGGCGATCGCGGCCAGGGCGAGGAGCTTGGCCGCGGCACGGTTTCTCAGGAAGCCCGGGATCGCCGTGCCGGCGGCCGGGACGGTGAGCGTTGCCATCAGACGTCCTCCGGGCTGGTGCGGGGCGCGGGCGGGGCCGCCGGCCGGCGCTTGCCGGGCGCCGACTTCCCCGGAACGGGCGCCGCCCCGACGACACCACTGCGCACAGCCGCGTCGGCGTTGCTGCCCCCGGCCACCGCGGCATCGTCGTCCACAGCCGCGTCCGTACGACCGCCCGCCTTTTCCGCAGCGCCCCCGGCCTCGGCCGCGTCGGCACGACCGCCCGCGGCGACCGCGGCATCGGCGTCCACGACCGCGTCCGTACGAGCGGCGACCGCGGCATCGTCGTCCGCAGCCGCGTCGGGGGTGCCGTCCGCGGCCGCCGCAGTATCGGCGTCCGCGTGACCGCCGGCGGCTGCCGCGGCATCTCCGTCCGCGGTCACGCCGGCCACCACGTCCAGCAGCTGCTCGGGGCCGACGACCCCGACGCACTTGCCCTCGTCCATCACCCGGGCGGGTGCGCCCGCGCGGGCCACTGCCTCGATGGCCTCGGCGACCGGGGCCTCGGGACTGACCGCGGGGCCGGTTCCGGCCTCCTGCGGGTGGGCGGGGCGCATGGCCGTGCGGCAGGTCACGACCTGCTCACGCGGCACGTCGCGGACGAACTCGCGGACGTAGTCGTCGGCCGGGGAGGAGACGATCTCCTCCGGGGTGCCGAGCTGGACCACGCGGCCGTCGCGCATCAGGGCGATGCGGTCGCCGAGCCTGAGCGCCTCGCTGAGGTCGTGGGTGATGAAGACCATCGTGCGGCCCTCCTCGCGGTGCAGCCGGGCCACCTCGTCCTGCATGTCGCGGCGGATGAGGGGGTCCAGGGCGCTGAAGGGCTCGTCGAACAGCAGCACCTCGGGGTCGACGGCGAGCGCGCGGGCGAGACCGACGCGCTGGCGCTGGCCGCCGGAGAGCTGGCCGGGGCGGCGCTTCTCCATGCCCTCCAGGCCGACCTTGGTGACGAACTCGGCGGCCCGCTCGCGTCGTTCGGACTTTCCGACGCCCTGGATCTCCAGGCCGTAGGCCACGTTGTCCAGGACCGTGCGGTGCGGGAGCAGGCCGAAGTGCTGGAAGACCATCGCGGCGCGGTGCCGGCGCAGTTCGCGCAGGCGGGCCTTGTCCATGGCGCGCACGTCCTCGCCGTCGATGGCGATGGTGCCGGCAGTCGGCTCGATCAGCCGGGTCAGACAGCGCACCAGGGTGGACTTGCCGGAGCCGGACAGCCCCATGACGACGAAGACCTCGCCCTTGCGCACGTCGAAGGAGACGTCCCGGACGGCGGCCGTGCAGCCGGTGCGCGAGCGCAGGTCGGCGGGGGCCAGCGTGCTGAGTTCCGGGTCGGCCGGGACGCGGTCGGCCTTGGGTCCGAAGACCTTCCAGAGGCCGTCGACCGAGAACACGGGCGACTGAGTGGTCGTACTCATCACGCACCACCTCCGATCAGGTCGACGGCCCTCTCCCCGACCATGAGCACCCCGATCATCGGGTTGACGGCGGTCATGGTCGGGAAGACGGAGGCGTCGGCTATGCGGATGCCGTCGAGGCCGCGGATCCGCAGCTCGGGGTCCACCACGGCGAGTTCGTCGTCGGCGGCGCCCATCCTGCAGGTGCCTGCGGGGTGGTACACGGTGTGGGCGGCCTTGCGGGCGTACTCGCTCAGCTCGGCGTCGTCCACGATCTCCGGGCCCGGGCAGACCTCGCGCTTGAGCCAGCCGGCGAGCGGCTCGGCCTTGGCGATCTCGCGGGCGATGCGGATGCCGTCGACCAGGGTCCGGGCGTCGTAGTCGTCCTCGTCGGTGAAGTACCGGAAGTCCAGGGCCGGCTTCACGGACGGGTCGGCGCTGGTCAGGTACAGGCGGCCGCGGCTCTTCGGCTTGGGGATGTTGGGGGTCATCGAGACGCCGTACTGCGGGCGCTCGTAGCCGAGGCGTTCCGGGTTGTCCGTGAACGGGATCTGGTAGAAGTGGAACATCAGGTCCGGGCCCGCGTGTTCGGGGTCCCGGTGCACGAACAGGCCCGCGTCGGAGTCCATCGCGGAGTTCTCCGGGATCGGTCCGTGGGTCTCCCAGACGATGACCGACTCGGGGTGGTCGAGCAGGTTCTCGCCGACGCCCGGCAGGTCGAGCACGACGGGGATGCCGAGCGCCTCCAGGTCCTCGCGGGGGCCGATGCCCGAGTGCATCAGCAGGCGGGGCGAGTCGACGGCGCCCGCGCACAGCAGGACCTCGTTCCGGGCCCGGATCAGCAGCTCCTCGCCGTCCTTGGTGCGCACGTGGACGCCCTCGGCCCGGGTGCCGTTCAGCTCCAGCTTGTGCGCCCAGGTCTCCAGGAAGATGTGCAGGCCCGGACGTTCGTCCATCACCGGGTGCAGGTACGCCACCGAGGCGGAGGAGCGCTTGTTGTCCTCGGGGTGGTAGGCGAGGTCGAAGAAGCCGGCGCCCTCGGTGAACGGCTTCTTGTTGAAGCCCTCGACGAGGGGCACGTCGAGCGCCGCCCGGGCGGCGTCCACGAAGTCGCGGGCGATGGCGTTCCGGTCCTTCTCGTCCACGGTGACGATGTTGTTGAGGAGGCGGGCGTAGTAGGCCTCCATGGGGACGGCGCCCCAGCCCTTGGCGCCGGCCGCCTCCCACTCGTCCCAGTCGGACGGGAGCGGCTTGAAGGAGATCAGGGTGTTGTGGGAGGAGCAGCCGCCGAGGACGCGGGCCCGGCTGTGCCGGATGTGGGAGTTGCCGCGGGGCTGTTCGGTGGTCGGGTAGTCGTAGTCGAGGTCGCCGCCGAGCAGGCCCATCCAGCGGCGCAGGGTCAGCACGTCGTCGCGGCCGACGTCGCTGGGGCCGCCCTCGATGACGGCGACGGTGACGTCGGGGTTCTCGGTGAGGCGGGAGGCGATGACCGAGCCCGCGGTGCCGCCGCCGATGACGACGTAGTCGTAGAGGTGGGGGGTGTGGGACATGGGGTGTTACTCCAGAAGACTTGCTGTGTACGGCAGTCGGGGGATCAGCCGGCGAACCAGCGCACCGGCTTCGGCGCGAGGTTCTGGTAGACGTGCTTGGTCTCGCGGTACTCGGCGAGCCCGGCGGGGCCCAGCTCGCGGCCGACGCCGCTCTTTCCGAAGCCGCCCCACTCCGCCTGCGGGAGGTAGGGGTGGAAGTCGTTGATCCAGACGGTGCCGTGGCGCAGCCGGCCTGCGACGCGGCGGGCGCGTCCGGCGTCGGTGGTCCAGACGGCGCCCGCGAGGCCGTACTCGGTGTCGTTGGCGAGGGCGACCGCCTCGTCCTCGGTGCGGAAGGTCTCGACGGTGAGGACCGGGCCGAAGACCTCCTCGCGCACGACCTTCATCTCCCGGTGGCACCGGTCGAGGACCGTCGGCTCGTAGAAGTAGCCGGTGGCGGGCCGCTCGGCGGACGGCTCGGGACGCCTGCCGCCCGAGCGCAGCACCGCGCCCTCCTGAAGTGCCGACTGCACGTAGGCCTCGACCTTGGCGCGCTGCTGCTCGGAGACCAGCGGTCCGCACTCGGCGCCCTCGGCCGTGCCCCGGCCGAGCCGGATCAGGGCGGCCCGCCGGGCGAGTTCGGCGACGAAGCGCTCCCGCACGCTCTCCTCGACGATCAGCCGGGCACCGGCCGAGCAGACCTGGCCGCTGTGGATGAAGGCGGCGTTGAGGGCCTGGTCGACGGCGGTGTCGAAGCCCTCCGCGGTGGCGCAGGCGTCGGCGAAGACCACGTTGGGGTTCTTGCCGCCGAGTTCGAGGGCGACCTTCTTGACGGTCGGAGCGGCCGCCTGGGCGACCTTGGTGCCGCTGACCAGGCCGCCGGTGAAGGAGACCAGGTCGACGTCGGGGTGCTCGGCGAGGCGGGCGCCGACGGTGTGGCCGGGTCCGGTGACCAGGTTGGCGACTCCGGCGGGCAGACCGGCCTCGGCCAGCAGGTCGATCAGCGCGACGGTCGTCATCGGGGTGATCTCGCTGGGCTTGATCACGAAGGTGTTGCCGGCGGCGAGCGCCGGGGCGATCTTCCAGCTGGCCTGGAGCAGCGGGTAGTTCCAGGGGGTGATGAGCGCGCACACACCGACGGGCTCGTGCACGACGACGCTGTGGATGTCGGGGGAGCCCGCGTCGACGACCCGGCCGGGGGCCTCGCCGGCGACCAGGTCCGCGAAATAACGGAAGGCGTCGGCGACACAGTCGATGTCGATGCGGCCCTCTTCGGCGGTCTTGCCCGCGTCCCTGCTCTCCAGCAGGCCGAGTTCCTCGCGGTCGCGTACGAGGAGGTCGGCGACGCGGCGCAGCAGGGCGGCGCGCTCGCCGACGGGGGTGTGGGGCCAGGGGCCGTGGTCGAACGCCTGCCGGGCGGCCGCCACCGCGCGCTCCGCGTCCTTCTCGTCGCCCTCCGCGACCACGGCGAACGGCCGGGCGTCCGCGGGGTCGAGGATCTCGCGCGTCGCTCCGGAGACGGCTTCCAGCCACTCGCCGCCCGCGTGGATGGTCGCCCGGGCCTGTCGTTCCGTTCTGTCCGCCATGATCGGTATTGCCTTCCGTTCCTGTTCAGTCCCCCTGTGTCACAGTCGTGTCACAGTCAGGGACCGTGGCCGCCTGCCCCACGCCTCCGATCGCATGCGCAATCGCCGACCGAAAGTGCGCCGCGTCACTGAAAATGCGTCCGAAAAGGGACAAAAGTAGGCTGGGCGGAGCGGCTTGGGGTGATCATGGAGGTGCCGCGATGGCCGGAGGACCGCTGATCTGTGCGGTGGCGAGCGTGACCCTGTTCCTCTCCCCCGTCCTGGTGACGGCGGCCGCGGCGGACGACACCGGCGATCCGAGCGCCCGTGAGCTCGCCCGGGAGGCGCAGGACCACCTGCTCCACACC
The DNA here is from genome assembly GCF_056434245.1 of Streptomyces sp. NPDC044064. NCBI lineage: Bacteria > Bacillati > Actinomycetota > Actinomycetes > Kitasatosporales > Streptomycetaceae > Streptomyces > Streptomyces sp. NPDC044064. Next base: position 123,858 of record NZ_JBWKFN010000003.1, on the reverse strand, counting down.
CGGTCGCTCCACATGACGTGGACGGACCGCGCGGCGGCCGCGAAGAAGGGGGACGTGGCGTCGATGGACCTGTCCCTCGACCGGGACGGCAACTGCGTCGGCATCGTGCGGATGGGTGCGCACGGCGGCAGCATCCAGATCGTCAAACGGGACGACGAGGTGTGGCTGAAGGGCGACAGCACGTACTGGAAGGCCGAGCTTCCGGGCGGCGAGGGCACCGCGGCGGCCGAACTCCTCAAGGACCGCTACATCCACGGCAGCACGCACGACAGCGCGCTCGAGGAGTGGGAGGACGTCTGCGACCTGGACGCCTTCCAGAGGAAACTGACACCCGACTCGTCGCACAGGAAGCCGCTGAAGCGAGGCGACAGGACCACGGTCCGGGGCATACCGGTGATCCCGCTGAAGGGCGAGGAGGACGGCAGACCGGTCACCCTCTACGTCACGGCGGACTCGCCCCACGTGCTGGTCGAGGGCACCCGGAAGGGCGACGGCACCGACCTGACGATGACGTTCTCGGACTACGGCGAGCCCGTGCCGTCCGCCACCCCGTCCGCGAAGGAGTCGGTGGACGTGTCCCGGCTGAGTCCTTTGACCAAAGTCAAAGAATGACCGAGCCAGTGTCGGCGGAGCAGGTCGCGGCCCTCCGCCGTTTCAACCGTTACTTCACGCGCCGCATCGGCGCCCTGGACGACCACTACCTGGGGCAGGACCGCCCCCTCGGAGAGGCCCGGCTGCTGTTCGAGGTCGGGGAGGGCACCTCCCTGCGCGAGCTGAGGAACCGGCTCGGGCTGGACGCCGGCTACCTCAGCCGCATGGCGAAGGCGCTGGAGGGCCAGGGCATGGTCCGGGTCGAGGCGGCCCCGCACGACAGCCGGCTGCGGATGATCGAGCCGACGGCGGCCGGCCGCGCCGAGATCGGCGAGCAGAACCGGCGCGCCGACGCCCTCGCCGCCGGACTCCTCGACAAACTCGCCCCGGACCAGCGGGCCGAGCTGACCGCCGCGATGGCGATCGCGCAGCGCCTGCTGCGGCTGGCGGCGATCACGGTGCGGGCCGTCGACAGCGCCTCGGCCGTGGCCCGGGACTGCCTGACGGCGTACGCGGCCGACATCGACGCCCGCTTCCCGGAGGGCTTCGACAGCGCCGCCCTGGTCCGCCCCGAGGAGGTGACCGGGGACGCCGGCGCCTTCCTGGTCGCGTACGAGGAGGAGCGGCCGGTGGGCTGCGGGGCACTCGGACAGCTGGAACCGGGGGTGGGCGAGATCCGGCACGTGTGGGTGCACCCCGACGCCCGGCGGCTGGGCCTGGCCCGGCGGCTGCTCGACGGACTGGAGCGGGAGGCACGGGCGCGCGGCCTGGACGTCGTACGGCTGGACACGCACGTCGTGCTCACCGAGGCACAGGCGATGTACCGGGCCTGCGGCTACACCGAGATCCCGCGCTACGACGACAACGTGTACGCCGGCCACTGGTTCGAGAAACCGCTAGTCGCCACCGGCTGACTGCCGCATCAGCTCCCTCACACGGTCGCGCAGCCAGGCGTGGGCCGGGTCGGCGTCGTGGCGGGGGTGCCAGGCCAGTCCCACCGGGAGCGGCGGGAGGGCGAGCGGCACCTCGAAGGTGACCAGGCCGAGGGCGGCGGCGGGCGGGCACCCCCAGGAGCTGACCAGCCCGACCAGGTCGGTCTCGCGCAGCACGAAGAGCGAGGACGGGAAGGTGCCGACGGTGCCCACCACCCGGCGCTCCAGGCCGAGTTCGGCCAGCGCCTCGTCCACCGGCCCGTGCAGCCTGCCGCGCCGGGAGACGCCCAGGTGATCGGCCTCGGTGGCGAACCGCTCCGGCGTCAACTCGCCGGTGAGCAGCGGGTGTCCGGCCCGTACGACACCCAGCATGCGTTCCTCGTACACCGTCTCCACATGCACCTCGGGCGCGGTCGCGTCGATCACGCCGACCTCCAGATCGGCGGTGCCCTGGCGCAGGACCGGGGCGTCCACGTGGCTCTCGGACAGGAAGCGGAGGCGGATGCCGGGCGCCTCCTGGGCGGCACGCGCGAACAGGGTGGCACCGTGGCAGGCGGCGATCGCGTCGTGGCCGATGATCGTGAAGGTGCGGGTGACCGTGCGCAGGTCTGCGTCCCGGCCGGGCCGGAACAGCGCGCGGGCCCGCTCCACCACGGCGCTCACCTCGGCCCGTACGGCCAGCGCGTGCGGCGTCGGCACCATCCGGCGCCCGGCCCGCACGAGGACCGGGTCGCCGAGGGCCTTGCGGATCCTGCCGAGGGTGCGGCTCATCGCCGGTTCGGACAGGTGCAGCCGGCGGGCGGCACCCTGCACGCTCTGCTCCTCCAGCAGCACGTCCAGCGCGAGGAGCAGGTTGAGGTCCAGGTCCGTGGATTGCGTCATGCGCAAGTATCCCTTGCAAAGGTTGCACTGGAAAGCAGGTCAGGAGCGACCCTACGGTGGCAGGGCATCCCGCACCAACCACCTAGCTCCCGGGAGGAGCCGTGCCCACGCACGCCCTGAAACGCCCCGCCCTGCTGGCGCTGTGCGCCTGCGTCCTGGTCGCGCAGAGCATGGTCGCCGCCATCAACCTCCTGATACCGCAACTGAGTTCGTCCGGCCTGCACCCCTCGCACAGCGAGATCCTGTGGACGGTCGACGCGTACGTCATCGTCTTCGCCGGGCTCCTCGTCCCGGCCGGCGCGCTCGGTGACCGGTACGGCCGCAAGGGCGCACTGCTCGTCGGGCTCGGCCTGTTCGCGGCGGGCGCCGCCACCAGCACACTGGCGGCCGGCCCGGCCGCGCTGATCGCGGGGCGTGGCCTGTCCGGCGCCGGTGCGGCCCTGATCACCCCGGCCACCCTGTCGATCCTGATGCAGCTGTCCGCGCCCGAGCACCGGGCCCGCTCGATGGCCGCCTGGACCCTGTCGCTCGGCCTGGGCGGCGCGGCGGGCAACCTGGGCGGCGGCCTGGCCGGCCAGTTCCTGTCCTGGCGTGCCCTGTTCGCGGCCATGGTCCCGCTCGCCGCGGTGCTCGCCGCCGCCGTCGCCGTCACCACCCCGCGCACCGCACGCTCCACCGGCAGCAACCCCGACCCGCTCGGCACCCTGCTGCTCACCGCGGGCCTGGTCGCGGTCCTGTTCGGCATCATCGAGGGGCCGAGCTACGGCTGGACCTCCGCCCGCATCCTCGGCGCCTTCGCCGCGGGCGCCGCGCTGATCGCCGCGTTCACCCTGTACGCCCTGCGCTCGGCGGCCCCGCTGTTCGACCCGCGGGTCTTCTCCTCGTCCCGCCTGCGCGCCGCCTCCCTCGGTACGGCCACCGGGTTCTTCGGCCTGTTCGCCCTCTTCTTCGTCAACTCGCAGTACCTGCAGGACGTGAAGGGCTTCGGAGCGGCCCTCACCGGCGTCGCGATCCTGCCGCTGCCCGTCGGGATGGCGGTCGCCCAGCGGCTGGCCGCCCGCTGGGCGGGCCACCCCCGGGCGCTCATCGGCACCGGCCTCGCCCTCATAGGCCTGGGCCTGCTCGGCGTCTCCACGGCCGACGCGCACACCCCCTACTGGGCGTACGCCGGCTGGCTGCTGGTCGTCTCGGCCGGCACCGGTCTGTCCATGCCCGCCCTGACCCTCGGCGTCGTCACCTCGCTCCCCGCCCACCAGGCGGGCCTCGGCTCGGGCCTCGGCACCACCGCCCGCGAGACCGGCGCCGCCCTCGGCGTCGCCGTCACCGGGACCGTCCTGTCCGCCCACCCCGACCTCATCCACGGCATGGGCCCGGCCCTGCGCACGGTGGCCATGGTGGTCCTGGCGGCAACGGCCCTGGTGACCACGGCCTACGGCACCGGCGCAGGCACCGGTCCTGCCCCGAAGAGCACCGCGGACCGGGAGCCGGCGCTGCCCCGCAGCTCCTGAGGGGCTGCGGGACGGCACGCCGGGCGGCTGCCGCCCCCTACCCGCAGGACGCCCCCGCCGGGCAGAACGAAGCCAGCGCGGTCGTGAGCGGAGCGCGCACGCGGGCGTCGGGCAGGTGTTCCGGGCCGCTGGAGCGGATCGCGTACAGCGTGCCGCCGGGCGTGCGGAAGCGGTGGTCGACGACGCGGCGGGCACCCTTGTCCGGGTCGTCGTAGCGGTACGACAGCTCGGCCCAGGTGTCCGAGGAGCTGCGGGCGAGGGCCTGGTAGCCGGGCTCGTGGGAGTAGCCGTAGCCCGGGTCGTTCTCGGCGAGGTCCAGGGACTCGGTCACGGTGGACTCGGCCAGCTCGAAGATCTGCAACTGGCGGCCGTCGGACGGGGAGTCGTAGAACACCACGGTCGCCTTCTCCCCCTGCTTCTGCCGCCGGGTCCAGCCCGCGGGGACGGCGAGGGTGTAGCCGACGGGGTCGTGGACGAGGCGGTAGCCGGCGGGGAGCCGGCGCGCTGCGGACGGCGGCGTCGAGGCCGCTGTCCGCAGCGTCGTGGAGGCCGAGGCGGAGACGGTGACGCCGGTGGCCGGAGCGGAGGCCGCCGGGGTGCCGCTGCCGGCGCGGTCCCGCCCGAGGTACCAGACGCCGAAGCCGGAGCCGGCCCCGACCAGCACCATGGCGACGACCAGGGCGGCCAGCCGGCCGCCGTGCACACGGCGAGGCGCGGGGGCGTACGGCGGCGAAGGGACCGGGCCGCCGGGGTGGGCGGGGGCGGCGGTCCAGGGCTGCGGCAGGGGCGGCGGCGCCTGGGCCGGGCCGGTCTCCGCGGACGTCCGGGGAAAGGGCGGCGGGAGCGCGGCCGACTGGGTCTGGGCCGAAGCCCACGGCGGGGCCGGCGGCCCGTCGGTGGTCCAGGCCGCCCGGCCTCTCTCCTCGCCGGGCCCCCGCTCGGCCCCGGGCCCGCGCTCCGGACCGGAACCCTCCGCGCCGTAACCCTCCGGGCCGTTCCATCCGCTCCAGCCGCTCATCACGAACCCCCCGAATCGCCCTTCCCTGCCCTGCTTTTGACAGTAACGGCGAAAACGGGCGCGGGCCCCGCTCCGGACGAAACCGGAACAGGGCCCGCACAGGCTCGCGGCGAATCCGCCGGAGGCAGCCTCAGATGAGACCCAGGGAGCGAACCGCGTCGCGCTCCTCGGCGAGCTCCTTGACGGAGGCGTCGATGCGGGCGCGGGAGAACTCGTTGATGTCCAGGCCCTGGACGATCTCGTACTTGCCGTCCTTGGCGGTGACCGGGAAGGAGGAGATCAGGCCATCCGGGACACCGTAGGAGCCGTCCGACGGGATGCCCATGGAGGTCCAGTCGCCCTCGGCGGTGCCGTTGACCCACGTGTGCACGTGGTCGATGGCGGCGTTGGCGGCGGAGGCGGCGGAGGACGCGCCACGGGCCTCGATGATCGCGGCGCCGCGCTTGGCGACGGTCGGGATGAAGTCCTCGGCCAGCCACTTCTCGTCACCGACGACCTCGGCGGCGTTCTTGCCGGCGACCGTGGCGTGGAAGATGTCCGGGTACTGCGTGGCGGAGTGGTTGCCCCAGATGGTCAGGCGCTTGATGTCGGCGACCGTCGAGCCCGTCTTCTTCGCGAGCTGGGTCAGCGCGCGGTTGTGGTCGAGGCGGGTCATCGCGGTGAAGCGCTCGGCCGGGACGTCCGGGGCGGCGGCCTGCGCGATCAGCGCGTTGGTGTTGGCCGGGTTGCCGACGACCAGGACCTTGATGTCGTCCGCGGCGTGGTCGTTGATGGCCTTGCCCTGCGGCTTGAAGATGCCGCCGTTGGCCTCCAGCAGGTCACCGCGCTCCATGCCCTTGGTGCGCGGGCGGGCGCCGACCAGGAGGGCTACGTTGGCGCCGTCGAAGGCGACGTTCGGGTCGTCCGAGATGTCGATGCCCTGCAGGAGCGGGAACGCGCAGTCGTCCAGCTCCATGGCCGTGCCCTCGGCGGCCTTGAGCGCCGGGGTGATCTCCAGCAGGCGCAGCTTGACCGGCACGTCCGCGCCGAGCAGCTGGCCGGAGGCGATGCGGAAGAGCAGGGCGTAACCGATCTGGCCGGCTGCGCCGGTGACGGTGACGTTCACGGGAGTGCGGGTCATGGCGTTCTCCGTATGACAGCTGGCGGTGGGGCGTCACTGCCCCGGCGGATGATCGATCTCTTGGCGTCAAGAGAATCCAGCGGTCAGGCTATCGCGCATCCGGCATGCGAGACGTCCGGGGCCGTGTGGCCCAGCCCACAAGTCGGACTCGTCGTTCAGGAAGGGGCGGCCGCCCGTCCGGGAGAGGGGGAAGGGCGGCCGCCGTGGGGGGTACCGGCTGACCGGACTCCCGTGGGGGTACCGTTCGCGTTCCCAGGATCCGGCGGCCCATGCGTCCGTCTCCGGAATTCCACCCGAATTGGTTGGCCCCGCACGTGCGGTGACCGCCGGACGGGCCCTCGCGCCCCGCCCGGCGGGCCCGTCCGTCCTACTTCGTGCACCCCTGACGCCCGGAGGCGAGGATCGCGCAGGCCTTGGCCTCGGCCGCGTCCTTCACGGCGACCATCGGCGTGTAGGCGATGGCGTCGCCGACGGCGGTGATGTCACCCGTCTGGCGGAGCTTGCCCGCGGAGACCTGGACCTTGTCGCCCTGGGTGGCGCCGGTGATCCGCCCCCAGGCGGCGCCACAGATCTTGCTGTAGCGGACCTCGAGGGTGGTGGTGCCGACGGTGGCGGTCCTGGCGGTGGTCACCAGGTCGCCGCTGCAGCCCATCGCCTCCGCGTCCTTGCCGTTGCAGGCGGCGCCACTGCACTTGACCCCGGCGGGCAGGCTGGGGTTGCTGCTGGCCGTCGGGGACGGCGACTTGGCGGCTCGCTCGTGCTTGGCGCCGTTGTCCGGGTTGGTGAAGAAGTAGACGGCCGCGAAGACGACGAGGACACCGACGACGCCCGCGAGGAACATCGTCAGCCGCCCCTTGCGCCCGGCCCCCTTGCCCGCGGCGGCGTCGCCGGGCCGTACCCCCTGCAGTTGCTCGTCGTACGGGTTCGGGGTGCCCGGGGTCCAGCCCGGGCCGTCCGGCGAGGTGGCGGGACGCGCACCGGCACCGGCACCGGCATCGGCCGCGGCGGCGGGCCGACGGCTCGCCTTCGACGGACCCTCATAACCCGCCAGCCCCCAGGAGTTGACCTCGGGGGCCGCACCGCGGTCCGCGTTCTCCCGCCCGTCGGCGTCCGACGCCGTCGGCTGCGGCGGGATCGTCGGCGAGACGCCCGCCGGACCGGCGATGCCCGGGGTCACGGTGGTGCCCGGGGTGACGCCGGTGCCCGGAGCCGCGATGGCACCCGGAGTCGCGGTGGCACCCGGGGTCACGGTGGTGCCGGTGCCTCTGCCGGCCGTCCTGGTGCCGCTCGCGCCCTCGGCCTCGGCCTCGGCCGCCCCGAACTCCCCGAGCGCGGCGCGCGCCTGGGCGATACGAATGTGCTCCATGGTCCGGTCGTGCCGCATCTCCGCGCGGCTCCAGGCGCGTTCGGCCAGCTCCCACATGGTGGTCAGATGGACCGGGTTGGTGCCGGTGACCTCGGCGAGCGCGACGACCGCGCCCTTGGGTGCGAGCAGCCGGCCGCCCAGGTAGCGCTCCCAGGACGTCTTGCTGTAGCCGGTCCGGTCGGCCAGCGCCGCGATGCTCAGACCGCTGCGGTCCACGAGGCGTCGCACCTGGCTGGTGAACTCCTTGATCTGCGGATCCAGATCGTCCGGCAAGGCTTTCCATCGAGGCATTGCTTCCCCCCTCATTCCCCCGGTTGGTGCTGATGGTTCCCCGCGCCGTTCCCCGCACGTGACCTCGCGCCGGTCCGGTACCCCCGGCGCGGCCCCCTCTGGCTACCCACAGGGATGCGCTGACTAAGGATCCCAGTTCCCGGAGTGGGGGCGCACTGGAGCGCCGCTCCCGCCGGTTGTGCACCGTCGCACGCCGGCTGCCCCACGGTCCACCGGACCGTCCCGATTGGGCACCTTGGACACGTTAGCCCGGTTCCACGGCGCCTTCGCGACCGTACCCCCGAACTGTCAACACATCGACACGACGGGCACACATGTGGCAGTGCGCGGACACCGTAGCGGAACGGTCACTTCCGTGCCACAGCGCACGGACAGCCGTTGAACAGGCAGTTCATGGAGGGAAGGCTGGAACCCGACGGCGGTTCGTCCTTACTCGGGGGAGGGGACGGGCCGCCGTCCCGCCCGCGCCCCCGGGGGAGGCGCGGGCCTGCGGCCGTACCGCAGCCGCTACTTGACCGTGAAGTGCAGGATGTCCTTCAGGAACGAGAGCTTCAGCAGCGGGTCGGGCTGGATCATCAACGCCAGCAGGACGATCACCAGGCCCAGGACGCCGTAGGTGGCGACGTCCGTGAAGCGGGAGCGCACGGCGAGCATCCCGACGTCAGGCAGCAGCCAGCGCAGCACGGCGCCGCCCAGCAGCGCGACGCCGATGAGCAGCGTCCCCGGGCGGAGCGCGCCCAGCGTGATCACCAGCAGGCCGACGGCCACCATGCCGACGACGGCGAGCAACGGCCACTGCCGGGCGGGCGCCGGAGCGTTGCCGGGCGCGGCCCGGCCGCCGCCCTCGGGGCGCGCGGTGTCCCTGGTGAACCGCGGGAAGCGGCGCGTGGTCCGCTTCGGGTCCCCGCCGGCGTCGGAGCCGGCCGGTCCGGCGCTGGAGCGGGAGTCCTCAGCCGGCACTGCGCTCCGCCGCCTCGACCACGTTGACCAGCAGCAGCGCCCGGGTCATCGGGCCCACACCGCCCGGGTTCGGGGAGATCCAGGCGGCCACCTCGGCCACGTCCGGGTGGACGTCACCGACGATCTTGCCCTCGGCGTTGCGGGAGACACCGACGTCCAGGACGGCCGCGCCCGGCTTGACGTCCTCGGCGCGGATCAGGTGCGGGACGCCGGCCGCGGCGATGATGATGTCGGCCCGCTTGAGGTGGGCGGACAGGTCACGGGTGCCGGTGTGGCACTGGGTCACGGTCGCGTTCTCGCTGCGCCGGGTGAGCAGCAGCGGCATCGGACGGCCGATGGTCACGCCCCGGCCGACCACCACGACCTCGGCGCCCTTGATCTCGACGCCGTGGCGGCGCAGCAGGGTCAGGATGCCGTTGGGGGTGCAGGGCAGCGGCGCCGGCTCGTTCAGGACGAGACGGCCGAGGTTCATCGGGTGCAGGCCGTCCGCGTCCTTGGCCGGGTCCATCAGCTCCAGGACGCGGTTCTCGTCGATGCCCTTGGGCAGCGGGAGTTGGACGATGTAGCCGGTGCAGGCCGGGTCCTCGTTCAGCTCGCGGACGACCGCCTCGATCTCCTCCTGGGTGGCCGTGGCGGGCAGCTCGCGCTGGATGGAGGCGAGGCCGACCTGGGCGCAGTCGCGGTGCTTGCCGGCGACGTACTTCTGGCTGCCGGGGTCGTCCCCGACCAGGATCGTGCCGAGGCCGGGCGTGACGCCCTTCTCCTTCAGCGCCGCCACGCGGGCGGTCAGATCGGACTTGATCGCGGCTGCGGTGGCCTTGCCATCGAGAATCTGGGCGGTCATGACACCATCCTCGCGGATGACCGGGTCCCGGTTCCAATCCGGGGCCGCCCGGGCCGGTTCCCGCTGTCCCGTGCTTGATCGATGATGTTGCACTTGCACAACACCTTGCGAATCCGGCTGGACAACAATCGGCCTTTCCTACGACCATGAGCGGCGCAGTATCGCGGTCCGGTTGGGGGGCAAACCGCTCAGATCCTGACGTTCCTCCGTTCCTTCCGCGTCGTCCCCGCAGTGTCAACGGAGGAAATCCGCCATGAGTTTCGGCTCGCCCAACAGCCCGTACGGTCAGCCGCAGGATCCGCAGCAGGGCTACGGCTACCCGCAGCAGCCCGGCTACCCGCAGGCCCCGCAGGGCGTCCCGCCGCAGCAGGGTTACGGCTACCCGCAGGCGCCGCAGGGCGGATACCCGGGCTACCCGCAGCAGCCCGGCTACGGCATGCAGCCGACGTACGCGAACTGGGGACAGCGCTTCCTGGCCCGGCTGCTCGACAGCCTGCTGTACGCCGTGCCCTACGGCATCGCGATCGCGGGTGCCAAGAACGCCCCGTTCCTCGCCATCATCGGCTTCCTCGCCCTGATCGGCCTGTTCGTCTGGCAGATCATCATGGAGGGCAAGACCGGCCAGACCGTCGGCAAGAAGGCGCTGGGCATCCGCACGCTCAAGGAGGAGACCGGGCAGCCGCTCGGCGGTGGCATGGCGTTCGTGCGCCAGCTGGCCCACATCCTGGACGGCCTGCCCTGCTACCTCGGCTACCTGTGGCCGGCCTGGGACGCCAAGCGTCAGACGTTCGCCGACAAGGTCTGCGGCTCGATCGTCATCCGCTCCAACTGAGCCGAGCGCCATCCGCTCGAACCGAGCTGATCACCTGAACGGCAAGCGGCCTCCAGCCCCCTGCGAAGGGAGCCGGAGGCCGCTTTGCGTGGCCCTGCGGGATCAGTGGAAGAAGTGGCGCGTGCCCGTGAAGTACATGGTGACGCCCGCCTTCTTCGCGGCCTCCACGACCAGCTCGTCACGGACCGAACCGCCCGGCTGGACCACGGCCTTGACGCCCGCCGCGGTCAGGACCTCCAGGCCGTCCGGGAACGGGAAGAACGCGTCCGAAGCGGCGTACGAGCCCTGGGCGCGCTCGGCACCGGCCCGCTCGACGGCCAGCTTCGCGGAGTCGACCCGGTTGACCTGGCCCATGCCGACGCCGACCGAGGCGCCGTCCTTGGCGAGCAGGATCGCGTTGGACTTCACCGCGCGGCAGGCCCGCCAGGCGAAGGCCAGCTCGGCCAGCTCGTCGGCCGAGAGCGCCGCACCGGTGGCCAGCGTCCAGTTGGCCGGGTCGTCGCCCTCGGCCTGGAGCCGGTCGGTCTCCTGCAGCAGCACGCCGCCGTCGATCGGCTTGACCTCGACCGGGTTGGCCGGGCCGTTCGGGGCCTTCAGGACCCGGATGTTCTTCTTCTTGGTGAGGGCCTCCAGCGCCCCCTCCTCGTAGCCGGGCGCGACGACGACCTCGGTGAAGATCTCCGCGACCTGCTCGGCCATCTCCTTGCTGACCGGGCGGTTCACGGCGATGACGCCGCCGAACGCGGACAGCGGGTCACAGGCGTGCGCCTTGCGGTGCGCCTCGGCGACGTCCGCGCCGACCGCGATGCCGCAGGGGTTGGCGTGCTTGATGATCGCGACGCACGGCTCGGCGTGGTCGTACGCGGCACGGCGGGCGGCGTCCGTGTCCGTGTAGTTGTTGTACGACATCTCCTTGCCGTGCAGCTGCTCGGCCTGGGCCAGACCGGCGCCGGCGGCGTCGACGTACAGGGCGGCGGGCTGGTGCGGGTTCTCGCCGTAGCGCAGGGTGTTCTCGCGCTCCCAGGTGGCACCCAGGAAGTCGGGGAACGCCGAGTCGTCGACGGGCGCGTACGCGGACGCGAACCAGGAGGCTACGGCCACGTCGTAGGCGGCCGTGTGCTGGAAGGCCTCGGCGGCCAGCCGCTTGCGGGTGGCGAGGTCGAAACCGCCGGCCGCGACGGCGGCGAGCACGTCGGCGTACCGCTCCGGGCTGGTGACCACGGCGACGGAGGGGTGGTTCTTGGCCGCGGCACGGACCATCGACGGACCGCCGATGTCGATCTGCTCCACGCACTCGTCGGGCGAGGCGCCGGAGGCGACGGTCTCCCGGAACGGGTAGAGGTTCACGACGACCAGGTCGAAGGGCTCGACACCCAGCTCGGCGAGCTGCTCGCGGTGGCTGTCCAGACGCAGGTCGGCGAGGATGCCCGCGTGCACCCTGGGGTGCAGGGTCTTGACCCGGCCGTCCAGGCACTCGGGGAAGCCGGTCAGCTCCTCGACCTTGGTCACGGGGACACCGGCGCCGGCGATACGGCCGGCCGTGGAGCCGGTGGAGACGAGCTCGACACCTGCCTCGTGCAGCCCGCGCGCGAGGTCTTCGAGCCCGGTCTTGTCGTAGACGCTGACGAGCGCCCGGCGAATGGGCCGCTTGGTGCTCTCGGCGGTGGCGGTCACTGGATAACTACCTTTCGTCCCTCAATGCGATAGCCGTTACGGGCGAGCCGCCCCACGACCTCGACGAGCAGCCTTCGCTCGACTTCCTTGATGCGCTCGTGCAGCGCGCTCTCGTCGTCCTCGTCCCGGACCTCGACCACGCCCTGAGCGATGATCGGCCCGGTGTCGACGCCGTCGTCGACGAAGTGGACGGTGCAGCCGGTGACCCTGACGCCGTACGCGAGCGCGTCCCGCGCGCCGTGGGCCCCGGGAAAACTGGGCAGCAGGGCGGGGTGCGTGTTGACGAACCGCCCGCCGAAGCGCGCGAGGAATTCCTTCCCGACGATCTTCATGAACCCGGCGGAGACCACGAGGTCGGGTTCGTGCGCGGCCACGGCCTCGGCCAGGGCGGCGTCCCACTCCTCGCGCGTCCCGAAGTCCTTCACCCGGCACACGAAGGTCGGCAGCCCGGCCCGCTCGGCGCGGGCGAGCCCCTCGATACCGGTGCGGTCGGCCCCGACGGCGACGATCCGCGCGCCGTAGGACTCGGCTCCGGTGCGCTCGATCTCGTCCAGGAGCGCCTGCAGGTTGGTGCCGGATCCGGAGACCAGCACGACGAGGCGCTTGACCGCTTGGCCAGCGGGGGTGGCGGCCACGGTGGGGCCCTTTCTCGGGGAAGCGTTGTGTCCGGCCGGCGTTTGTACAGTCGTACGAATGCTTCGCGCCCCCGGATACGGGGAAGTCTACGAAGCGGCCGACCGCCAGCAACGATACCGGCACTCCGGAAGGCCCCCTCGGGACGGGGGCGTGGCCGGAAGGTAGCGTTCGGGAGGAGTCACGAAGGAGCAGCCTCGGGAACGCGGTCGCCGTGCGGTGCGTTTCATGGGTGGAAGCTCACGTCGGACCGCCGTATTCACCTAGGGGAAGACGCTCTTTTGATGCCCGATCGCAGCCTGCGACTCCTCACGTTCCCCTCGCGCCCGGCCCAGGGAGGCGAGCGGGGCGCCGTGCTGCTGCGGGAGCGGCCGGCCTCGCCGCCCCAGGCGCCCCAGGGCGGGCGGGACGGCGAGGGACGCGGCGGCGAGCAGCAGGACGACAACCCGTTCGCTCCGCCGCCGGAGGGCACCCCCGACAAGCCGTGGCAGCCGCGCCACCCCGAGGGCTCCTCGGGCTCCGGGGGCGGCTCCCCCTGGGGCACCCAGTGGAGCGACCGCCAGCCCGGCCGCTCCCCCGGCGGCTTCGGCGAGCGGCCCGGCCGCGGCCCCGAGGGCCCGGGCGGTCCGACCGGCCCCGGCATGCGCTGGGACCCGACGGACCCGGCCCAGCGCCACGCGCGCTTCGCGCTCCTGTCCGGCATGTGGGCCGTCTTCTTCGCCCTCTTCAGCTGGCCCTACGTCGCCCTGCTGCTGGGCGCGCTGGCCCTGTACTGGGGCATCAGCGCCCTGCGCGCCAAGCCCCGCCCCTCCGACCCGAACGCCCCGGCGCCCGCCCCGGGCCCCCGCCCGCAGACCACTGCGGCGATCGGCGGCCTGGTCACGGCCTCCCTGGCCCTCGCCCTGGTGGCCACGACCTTCGCCGTGCAGCTGGTCTACCGCGACTACTACACGTGCGTCGGCGACGCCCTGACCCACGAGGCCAAGCAGTCCTGCGAGCAGCATCTGCCCCAGCAGCTGCGGGGCGTGCTGGGCGTCGGGAACGACTAGCCCCTGCGGGGTCCGGCAGGCGCCTCCCGAGCCAGGCTCGGCGAGTGGCTTTCCAGCGGCTTCCCAACGGGCGGCTCTCCCGGTCGGAGGCTCAGCGGGCGGTTTTCCAGCGGGTGCTCCCCCAGTGGAGGGCTCAGCGGGCGGATTCCGAGTCGGGGGGTTCGGTGGGCCGGTGATGGGCGTCCGCGGGGGGCGAGGACTCCGGGGCGGCGACCGGCGGGAGCGAGGGCTCCGGCACAGGCGCGGGGGCGCCCCGCTCCGGCGACGGATCCAGCACGGGAGAGCGCCCGTTCAACGGCGGCAAAGGCTCCGGCACGGGCGGGTGACCACCCCGCTCCGGCGACGGATCCGGCGCGGGTGAGTGGCCGACCAACGGCGGCAGAGGCTCCGGCACGGGCGGGTGACCACCCCGCTCCGGCGACGGATCCAGCACGGCAGAGCGCCCGTTCAACGGCAGCAAAGGCTCCGGCACGGGCGGGTGACCACCCCGCTCCGGCGACGGATCCAGTGCGGGTGAGTGGCCGACCAGCGGCGGCAAAGGCTCCGGCACAGGTGCGTGGGCGGCTGCCGGGGGCAACGGGTCCAGTACGGGTGAGTGGCTGACCAGCGGCGGCAGAGGCTCCGGCACGGGCGGGTGGCCGCCCCGCTCGCGCGACGGATCCGGCGCGGGTGAACGGCCGACCAGCGGCGGTGAGGACTCCGGCACGGGCGCGTGGGCGGCTGCCGGGGGCGATGGGTCCCGCAGGGGTGGCCAACCGGGTCCGGCGGGCGGGGCGGGCGCGCCCAGGGGTGTCGACGCCGCTCGCAGGGCCGCCCAGCGGGTGGCTCGGGCCACGTCGTCGTGCCAGGCCGGGGGGAACGGGTCGGCGGCGGGCAGGACGTCGTACCCCTCGTCCTCGTCGGGCCGGGCGAGGGGGGACGGGGCGTCCTCTTGGTGGGCCCGGGTCTTAGGCGCCTTCCCCGGCCTGGTCGCCTTCGCGCGCGTTTCCTTCGCCTGTTCCTTCGCCTGTTCCTTCGCCTGTTCCTTCGCGGCGGCCTTCGCGGAACCCTTGGCGGACTCCTCGGCCACCCCCTTCACTGCCTCCTCGGCCGCCCCTCTCGCGGACCCCTTCACGGCCTCCTTGGCCGTCGCCCTGCCCGCCGCCGCCCTCTTCCCCGTGTCCGTCGGCCGCCTGCTCCCCGGCTCCCTCCCCTGCGCCGGAACCGTGCCCCGCGCCCGCCGCCGCCACAGCCGCCACGCCCGTACCGTCAGCGCGACCGGCATCCCCGCGACCGTGAGCCAGAGCGCGGCCGCTCCCCCGCTCTGCCACCACAGCGGGCCGAAGCGGGCCAGTGCGGCCACGCCGAGCGGGCCGCCGGACAGCGCGGCGAGAAGGGCGAGGATCGCACCGCAGAGGAGCGCCGACAGCACGAGCACTCCGGCGGTCCGCGCGGCCGGCCAGGGCGCTCTCGGCGCATCCTGCGCCTCCGGGTCCACGCACCCCGCGGCCCCCCGCCCCACGAACCAGGCGACCGTCACCCCGGCCGCCACCGGCACCGCTCCCGCCGTCCAGTTCAGCGCGGTTCCGGTGCCCGTGTCCGGCACGGCCGCGAGCAGCGGGAACGGGGGCAGCAGCGGGGCCGGGTCCGAGGCGAGGGGGTGCACCAGGTGTCCGGCGCCGAGGGCGAAGCCGGGGCCGAGGGCGTAGGACGCCGACCACACCGCCGCGTTGGGGATCAGCGCGATGCCGAGCAGCAGGACGGCGAACCGGCCGGTCCAGCCCTCCGTCAGCTGCAGGAAGGACCCCTGGGCGGCCGCGCCGTGCAGGACCAGCGAGACGCCGAGCAGCAGCGACCCGCCCCCGAAGAGCACCGCCGTCCCGGCCAGGGCGGCCCGTACGGCCGTACCCAGCCGCGCCCGCACGTCCGACCCGAACAGCAGCCGCCGCACCGACCCCGGCAGCAGCATCAGCGCACCGAGCACGGGCTCGCGCGGGCGGCCGTACGCCGACCACACCCCGGCCCCCGCCGCGCTCGCCGCGACGAGCGGCAGACACACCGTCACCCAGCCCCACACGGGACGCAGTTCGCCGCCCGAGCAGTACAGCGCGGCCGCGACGCCGACGCCGAGGTAGCCGAGGACCACCCCCGTCCACGCCGTGTGTGCCGGGACCGGCGGCGGGGCGTCGGGTTCGGTGGAGGCGTCCGTCGCGTCCCGCGCGGCCCGGTAGAGCAGCCACACCGGCAGCGCGAGCAGCAGCAGCGGGGTCACGCCGAGCGGCTGGGGCGCGCCGGAGAGCGTGTCGGTGCGGACCAGTTCGACACCGTGCGCCAGCAGCCACAGCGCGGCGGCGATGTGCAGTGCGCCGCCCGGCCCGCTGTCGGGGTACGGCGAGCTGATCCACAGCCCCAGGACGAGCACGGCGAGCGAGCCGAGCCCGAGCCCGGCGGCGACCGCACCGCCGAGCAGGCTCGCGCCCAGCCCGGGCGGACGGTCGCGCATCCGGTGCAGCAGCAGCGACAACGACGGTCGGCGAGCGGTCATCAGCGTCACGACCTCCATGCTCCCAACGACACGCGCTTTCCCGTCGTAACAGCCGAACCCCGGATGTGTCGCCCAATATATGTTTATGTACTTTTTCGTACGAAGGGGTGAGGTACTGTGACGGAGATCCCCGCCGGCTCGCTGCCACCACCGAAGGAACGCCGCCGGCTGCGCGAGTCCCGCTCGCTGACGCAGGCTCAGGTCGCCACGCAGGTGGGCGTGAGCCGGTCCACGGTCCGCTCGTGGGAGAGAGGGCGCAGCATCCCGGGCGGCCACGAGGGCGAGGTGTACGCCCGCCTGCTGACCGGTGACGCCCTGACTCCCACGCAGACCTTCGACGCGCTCTACGCGTTCTGCACCCCCGCCCTCGTGCGCCAGACCTATCTGCTCACCGGGCGCCGGGAGCTGGCCCGGGAGGCCGTGGAGCGGGCCTTCCAACTCGCCTGGCAGCGCTGGCCGGAGGTGGCCCAGGACCGGGACCCGGGCGGCTGGGTCCGGGCGATGGCCTACGAGTACGCCCTCTCCCCCTGGCACTCCTACCGCCCGCGCTACCGGTCCCCCGAACCCCCGCCCGCCGACCCGGCCGACCGGGCGCTGCTGGAGGCGCTGCTGAAGCTCCCGCCGTCGTACCGGCGCACGCTCATCCTGTACGACGGTGTCGGCCTCGACCTGCCGGAGACGGCGGCGGAGACGGAGGCGAGCACCCCGGCCGCGGCCGGCCGGCTGACCCGCGCCCGGGCGGCCGTGGCCGAGCACGTCCCGGAACTGGCCGACCCCGCCGCACTGCACCGACGGCTGCTGGAACTGGCCTCCAGGGAGCACCTGCGCGCCGCCAGACCGCCCACGGTGCGGACGGTCGGCGAACGCCGGAACGTGTTCTGGACCCGGGCGGCCATCGCCTTCACGGTCGCGATCATCGGCTCGACGGCCCTGACCCTGCGGACGGCGCCCACCCACTACGAGGCGCCGATCGCCCCGGCCCAGGCGGTACAGGGGGTTCCGCCGCCGCCGGCCATGGGTCCGCTGTCGCGGGAGGAAGCGGCGCTGCGGGCGAAGCTGCACCGAACGGAGTCCAACGGCCCGGAGCGGCTCGCGCCGGCGGCACGCTGAGCCGCGTGGCCGCACCCGGCACCGCGAGCGAGAACGCCGGTAGGCCCGACCCCGCGAACGGGACGGGCCTACCGGTGCGTAGTCAGGAAGCTCAGGCGCTCAGGATCTCCCGGGCCAGCTTCGCCGTCTCGGTCGGGGTCTTGCCGACCTTGACGCCCGCGGCCTCGAGGGCCTCCTTCTTCGCCTGGGCGGTGCCGGACGAACCGGAGACGATGGCGCCGGCGTGGCCCATGGTCTTGCCCTCGGGCGCGGTGAAGCCCGCGACGTAGCCGACGACCGGCTTGGTCACGTTCTCCTTGATGAACGCGGCCGCGCGCTCCTCGGCGTCGCCACCGATCTCACCGATCATGACGATCAGCTCGGTGTCGGGGTCGTCCTGGAACGCGGCCAGGGCGTCGATGTGCGTGGTGCCGATGATCGGGTCGCCACCGATGCCGACGGCGGTCGAGAAGCCGAGGTCACGCAGCTCGTACATCATCTGGTACGTCAGCGTGCCGGACTTCGAGACCAGGCCGATGCGGCCCGGCTTCGTGATGTCGCCCGGGATGATGCCGACGTTCGACTGACCCGGGGTGATGATGCCGGGGCAGTTGGGGCCGATGATGCGGGTCTTGTTGCCCTTCTTGCCGGCGTACGCCCAGAAGGCGGCCGTGTCGTGCACGGCGATGCCCTCGGTGATCACGACGGCCAGCGGGATCTCGGCGTCGATGGCCTCGACGACCGCGTCCTTGGTGAACTTCTCCGGCACGAAGATGACGGAGACGTTGGCGCCGGTCTTCTCGATGGCCTCGGCGACCGTGCCGAACACGGGTACCTCGGTGCCGTCGAAGTCCACGGTCTGCCCCGCCTTGCGCGGGTTCACGCCGCCGACGACGTGGGTGCCGTCACCCAGCATGAGCTTGGTGTGCTTCATGCCCGTGGCGCCGGTCATGCCCTGGACGATGACCTTGCTGTCCTTGTTGAGCCAGATAGCCATGGTGGTGTGAGTCCTCGTCCTTGTGCTTACTTGGCGGCGGCCAGCTCGGCGGCCTTGTCGGCCGCGCCGTCCATGGTGTCGACGCGCTGCACCAGCGGGTGGTTGGCGTCGGTGAGGATCTTGCGGCCCAGCTCGGCGTTGTTGCCGTCGAGGCGGACGACGAGCGGCTTCTCGACCTTCTCGCCGCGGTCCTCCAGGAGCTTCAGGGCCTGGACGATGCCGTTGGCGACCTCGTCACACGCGGTGATGCCACCGAAGACGTTGACGAACACGGACTTGACGTCCGGGTCGCCCAGGATGATCTCCAGACCGTTCGCCATGACCTGGGCGGAGGCGCCACCGCCGATGTCCAGGAAGTTGGCGGGCTTGACGCCACCGTGGTTCTCACCGGCGTAGGCGACGACGTCCAGGGTGCTCATGACGAGACCCGCGCCGTTGCCGATGATGCCGACCTCGCCGTCGAGCTTGACGTAGTTGAGGCCCTTCGCCTTGGCGGCGGCCTCGAGCGGGTTGGCCGCGTCCTTGTCGTGCAGTTCCTCGTACTCGGGGTGGCGGAACTCGGCGTTCTCGTCGAGCGACACCTTGCCGTCGAGGGCGATGACCTCGCCGGAGGCGACCTTCGCGAGCGGGTTGACCTCGACCAGGAGGGCGTCCGACTTGATGAAGGTGTCCCACAGCCTGACGAGGACGTTCGCCACCTTGTCGGCGACCTCGGCCGGGAACTTGGCGGCCGCGACGATCTCGCGGGCCTTGGCCTCGTCCACACCGTCGATCGGGTCGATCGGCGTCTTGGCGACGGCCTCCGGACGGGTGGCCGCCACCTCCTCGATCTCCATACCGCCCTCGACGGAGGCGATGGAGAGGAAGGTGCGGTTGGCACGGTCGAGGAGGAAGGAGACGTAGTACTCCTCGACGATCTCCGGAGCGGTCTCGGCGATCATGACCTTGTGGACCGTGTGGCCCTTGATGTCCATGCCGAGAATGTCCGTCGCCCGGGCGACGGCCTCGTCCGCGGAGGCGGCCAGCTTGACGCCACCGGCCTTGCCGCGACCACCGACCTTCACCTGCGCCTTGACGACGGACTTGCCGCCCAGCCGCTCGGTGATCTCGCGCGCCGCCTCAGGCGTGTCGATGACTTCACCGGCCAGCACCGGTACATCGTGCTTGGCGAAGAGGTCCCTCGCCTGGTACTCGAACAGGTCCACGCGCTTCCGTCCCTATCAGTGATCTCGCGGTTCGTTGGATGCGTGGGCGTGCCGCGAAGGGCAACGTGACGTCCGCTGTCACTAGGGAAGCGCACACGGTGTCCGAGCGCGCGGCATGTCCGTCTCGCAGGTTATCGCCGCTTGCGTGGGCTCCCTAAATCGAGGGTCACACCTGAGCGGTGATACCTGTCACATGATGCCGGTTTTGCTGACACGGCGTGCCGCGATCGAGGGCGATCGGGGGGATGTGCGAGGCCTCACCGGGCTGGGGTTGACCCGGTGAGGCCTCCGGACGGGCCCCGAAAGGCCCGGGGCGGTTGATCCCCACCCCAATGGGGACCACCCGCCCCGTACCGCGGGGGGTGCGGCCGGACGGACCGTCGGCGTTCGGCCGTCCGGGTTCCCGGCCCCCGCGGAACCTGCGTGGGCGCTCAGCCCTACTGCACGCCGTGGCCGTGCGCCAGACCCTGGACGTAACCCGGGGTGACGGAGTGGGCGACGCCCCCGGCTCCGGCGACGCCGTGCCCGGCCAGCGGACCGCCGGTGACCTGTGCGGTCCGGGCGAGGTCCTGCGCGAACGGCCCGACCTGCTGCGTGAGGGGCGCGGTCGCGCCGACGACACCGTCCGCGTAGGGACCGGCCCCGCCCGCCACGCCGTACGCCAGCCCGCTCGCACTGCCGCCGACACCGTCCACGACCGGCGACACGGTCCCGGTGATCATGTCCACGGCCGGCTGCACGGCACCGGTGACTCCCGCCGCGAACGGCGGCACCTGTCCGGTCACTCCCGCCGCGAAAGCGCCGGTCTGTCCGGTGACCCCGTGGGCGAGCGGCGGTACGGCGCCCACGACACCGTCGGCGAACGGGTGCACGTCGCCCGTCACGCCGTACGCGAGCGTCCCCGCGTCCGCCACGGCCTGCCCGGCGACCGGCACGACCCCGTGCACGGCGGTCCCGGCGACGGGCGGCAGCACGGCGTCCACGGCGCCGTGGGCCACCTGGCCGCCCAGCCCGGTGGCGTACGGCGGCACGTCCGCGAGGACCCCGCCGGCGAGGGGCAGCGCGTCGGCGAGGGCACCGGCGGCGACACCGTGCACACCGGTGACGGCACCCGTACCGACCCCGTGCACCTCGCCCACGGCGCCGGTGGCGACGCCGTGCACGCCGGACACGGCACCCGCGCCGACCCCGTGCACGTCGGCGACGGCACCCGTGGCGAGCCCGTACACGCCGTACCCGGCGTCCGCCGCGAGCCCGTGCACCTGGGTCACGGCGTCCACTGCGGTGCGGTACACGCCCCCGACCGTGCCGGTGGCGGTGCCCTGCGCGCTCGTCACCGCGCCCGAGGAGGTGCCCTGCACTCCCGCGACCGCGTACCCGGCGGTGGGCAGCACGCCCGTAACGGTGCCGGTGGCGGTCCCCCGGACGCCCGTCACGGCGCCCGAGGCGGTGCCGTGGACGCCGGCGACCGCGTGCCCCGCGGTCGGAAGGACGCCGGCCACCGCGTCGTCGGCGACCGGCAGCACCCCAGCCACGGCGGCGGAGGCCACCGGCGGGGCGGCGGCCGCGGTCGTCTCTTCGACGACGGGTGCGACGGTGCCCGGCACCGCCCGCACCGTGCCGACGACCCGCTGCCCGACACCGGCGACCGTGCCGGTGACGTGCGCGGGGACGGCGGCGACGGAGGCCTCGGCGGCGCCGGTCACCCGTGCCGCCTCGCCGTCCGCGAGGGCGGCCGCACCGGCGGTACGGCCCTGTGCCCCGGCCACGGTCTGCTGTGCCGTCGTCCGCACGGTGCCCTCGACCCCCGCGGCCCGCAGGCGCGCGGCGGCCTGGGTGGCCTGCAGCTTGGTCTGGGCAGCCGCCAGGGCCTCCTCCACCTCGGGGGCGAAGGAGGCGAGGGGGCCGAAGAGGTAGTCGATCTCGTCCTGCGGGGTGGGAGCGGAGGGCGCGACCGGCGTGACGGGCACGGACGGGTGAGTGGCCGCGTGCGTCGCCGCGGTGGCCTCGGTGGTGGCCCGGGCGCCCGCCGCCCGCACGTGCGCCTCGGTCTGTGCCTGGGCGGCGCGGGCGGCCCGGGCACCCTGGATGGCCTGGCCGCCCCTGGTCTTCGCGGTGGCCGGGACCTCCGCGTCGACGTAGCGGCGGGCCCGGTCGGCGGTGCCGGTGACGGTGCGGGTCGGCTGCTGCGCCTTGGCGGCGACGCCGGAGACGGCCGTGGTGGCCGTGCCGGTCACGCCGGAGACGGTGTCGTGGACGTCGGTGAGGACGCCGTCGACGGTGTCGGTGAGGGTGCCGGTGGTGCTCTCGGTGTCGGGCACGGAGACCGCCGGGGCGGGCAGTTCGTCGGCGCTGGCCGCGGCCGAGCCGAGGGCCCAGGCGCCGGTGACCCCGGCGGCTATCACGATCGAGCGGCGGATGTTCTTGTTCATGCGTGCGTCAAGTCCTTCGGAAACGGCTAGGGGGTTCCGTCCGGAGGGCGCCGGGGAGGCCGGCGGGTCCGGCGGAGTGGGCAGACCTGTTCCGCCCCCGCGCGACAGGTCCGTGGCGGGGAGGTCGGCCCTTGGCCTAGCCGGGGAAGACCGGGATGTCCCGGTGCCGTTCCCGGGTCCCGGGCGCGTCGACGCGCGCGGTGGTGCCGGACAGGAGCCGCAGGGGCGCCCGGCCGTCGAGGGCCACGGCGTACGCGTCACCGTGGCGGGACGCGGTGCCGACGGCCGCCTGCTTGCCGAGCACGCCGTCCGGGTCTCCGGTGGGCGCGGGCCGGGCGGGGGCGCCGATGGCCGCGGCGGCGCGGTGCACGGAGGTGTGCGCCGGGGTCCGGGGGGGGTGCGCCGGGAGCGCGAAGTCCGGTCCGTACGTGGCGGCCCGCGGCGGTGCGGAGACGGCGGTACGGGCCTCGGTGCGGGCTCGGTCGCCCTTGCCCGCCGCCGGTGCCGCGCTGTCGTGCCGCTCCGCCCCGGGCCCCGGGGCGACCGGCGCGGGCAGCGGGTGCACGGGCGGCACGGAGACCTCCGGGACCGATGGCACCGCCGGGAGCTCCGGCAGCGGCACGGAGGGCGCGGCCGGCAGCGTGGGCGCCTGGGTCCGCGTCTCGTCGAGGGCTCGGGAGGTCGACCGCACGACCTCCCGCACGGGGGTGACGACCCGTTCGGTGACGGTTCGTACCGTGTCCTCGTGCCCGGTCACCGGGGCCGCGGAGGCCACCGGAGTCGCCGGCGTCCGCTCGGCCGCCTGGGCCTGCTCGCCGCAGAGAAAACCGAGCAGGAACAACCCGCCGACCAGCAGTGCCAGTTGCAGCGCACGCCGCCCGGCCGCCGTACGCAGCACGCGCACAGCGATACCGAACACAGTGGCTGGCAAGGTCAAGACGAGTGACTTCCGGTCGGTGCGGCGGGGGGTGGCGGCGGCTCGATCCTCGCACGGTCGGCCCGAGGTAGCGCAACCCCCCTGTTACCGATGGGTAGTCATGTCCCTTTTCCGGTCCGCCGTCACGCGGTGTCCGGTATGGGCAGCGGGCGTTTCTCGATCGCCGCCGCCATCACCTCGGGGAACAGGTCGGGCGTGCAGGCGAAGGCGGGTGCGCCGAGCGCCCCGAGCGCGGCCGCGTGCTCACGGTCGTAGGCGGGCGCCCCCTCGTCCGACAGCGCGAGCAGCGCCACGAACTGCACTCCGGACGCCTTCATCGCCGCGACCCGCTTGAGCATCTCGTTGCGGATGCCGCCCTCGTAGAGGTCGCTGATCAGCACGACCACCGTCTCGGCCGGCCGGTTGATCTGCGACTGGCAGTAGGCGAGCGCCCGGTTGATGTCCGTGCCGCCGCCGAGCTGGGTGCCGAAGAGGACGTCGACCGGGTCGTCCAGCTGGTCGGTGAGGTCCACGACCGCCGTGTCGAACACGACCAGCCGGGTGTTGATCGAGCGCATCGAGGCGAGCACCGCCCCGAACACGGACGCGTAGACCACGGACGCCGCCATCGAGCCCGACTGGTCGATGCAGAGGATGACCTCCTTCTTCACGGACTGGGCGGCCCGCCCGTATCCGATGAGCCGCTCCGGCACGATCGTGCGGTACTCGGGCAGGTAGTGCTTGAGGTTGGCCGCGATGGTGCGGTTCCAGTCGATGTCGTGGTGGCGCGGGCGGCTGATGCGCGCGCTGCGGTCCAGGGCGCCGGTGAGGGTGGCCCGGGTCCGGGTGGCGAGGCGCTTCTCCAGGTCCTCGACCACCTTGCGCACGACCGCCCGTGCCGTCTCCTTCGTCGTCTCCGGCATCGCCTTGTTGAGCGAGAGCAGCGTGCCGACCAGGTGCACGTCGGCCTCCACGGCCTCCAGCATCTCCGGCTCCAGCAGCAGCGCGGCCAGCCCCAGCCGGTCGATGGCGTCGCGCTGCATGACCTGGACGACGGAGGACGGGAAGTACGTGCGGATGTCCCCGAGCCAGCGCGCCACGGACGGCGCCGAGGCCCCGAGCCCCGCCGAACGGTCCCGCCCCGTCTGCGGTCTGTCCCCCTTGCCGTACAGCGCGGTGAGCGTTCCGTCCATCGCCGCGTCCCGGCCGGACAGGGCGCATCCGGTGCCGTCGGCCTGGTCGCCGCCGAGCACCAGCCGCCAGCGCCGCAGCCGCTCGCGCGCGGGGTCGGCGTACTCGGCCGGTGCTCCGGCCGCCAACGGTTCGGTCGTCATGCGCCCACCCCCGCAAGGCTGTTGTCGTGCGTTGCCGTGTGTTCCTGCTCCGCGTCCAGGCCGAGCAGCAGGCGCACCACCGGCAGCACGGCGTCCGCGCGCCCGGTGTCCGGCTCGGCGGCGAAACCGGGCGCTCCGGCGGCCGGGGCCGTCGGGCCGGCGGCCTCTCCGGGCCCGCGCCGCACCAGTTCGCCGAGGGTTCTGCGCACTCCGGGCTCGTACGCCGAGAACGTGCGCCGCAGCAGCGGCAGTACGTCCGTGAAGGCCTGCGCCGGGACCCCGGTCAGCCAGGTGTCGACCAGGCCGAGCAGCCGCTCGTCGTGCACCAGCAGCATGCCGCCCCCGCCGCCGACGAAGCCCTCGATCCAGGCGGCCGCGTCGGCGGGCGGCGTCCCCGGCGAGAGCACCAGGCCCATCAGCCGGGCCGCCTCCTCGGGTCCCAGCTCACCGTCGTCCAGCAGCAGCCGGACGGCCCGCCCCCGTACGACACCGGGCACGGTGTCCCGCAGGGCCAGGGTCCGCAGCACGGACCGCCAGCGGCCGCGCAGGTCCCCCCGGCCGCTGTCCGGGGTGCCGGTCAGGGTCTCGGCCAGGAGTCCCACGGCGCCGTGCACGGCGTCGACATGGCCGCGCATCTCCTCCGCCGCATCCGCGTCCAGGGCGGTGCAGGCCGGCGGGAGGCCGACGAAGACCCGCTCGGCGAGGCCCGCCGCGACACCGGCCAGCGCGCCGGTGTCGGTGCCGCGCACATCGCCGTAGCGCAGCGAGCGGACCAGGGCGGGCAGCGCCTGGGCGAGGTGACCGACGTCGGAGTCGAGGGCCGCCCGGTCGGCGAGCACCCGCATCACCACCGGCAGCGCGTCCGGCAGCCCGGCCAGCAGGCAGTGCTCGGCGAGCGCGGTGACCTCCGCGAGGGCTCCCGCGGTGGTCGCCTCCGCCTCCGCCCTGGCCGTGGCCGCGGCGAGCACGGTCGTCCCCCACACCCCCGCCTCGGCGACCCGCACCGACAGCTCCGGCTCCCAGCGCAGCCGCCAGGTCTCCCGGAAGGTGCCCGTGCTCCCCCGTGACTCGGCCGGCTCGCCCCAGCCGACGCCGAGCAGCCGCAGGCGGTGCAGCAGCCTGCTGCGGCCGGCGTCGGTCTCCTTGCGCAGGTCCAGCTCCAGCTCGCGCTCCAGCGCCTCCGGCTTGAGCCGCAGCCGGCGCTGCTCCCGGGCCAGGTCGCGCTGCAACGGCACCGCGGGCGCCGCTTCCGGCACCTCGCCCAGCACGTCGCCGACCACCAGCCGGTCGTGCACCAGCGCCAGCGGCACGTCCGAGCCGTCGCACATCACCGCGCGCACGGCGTCGGTGGTCTCGCTCAGGCCGGGCAGCGGACGGCCGCGCACGGCCGCGAGCGTCCCGGCGAGCCGCACCGCCTCGATGACGTGCGCGGAGGAGACGATCCGGTCCTCCTCGCGCAGCAGCCCCGCGACCTTGGTCAGCCACCGCTCGACCGGCCGGTCCGGTGCCCGGAACAGATGCCCGTACCAGCCCGGCGAGTCGATCCCGGCGCCGTACCCGCTCGACCGGGCCAGCCTGCGGTGCGTCCACGGTACCCAGGTCAGGTCCACCTTGATCTTGGGCAGCCCCTTCAGCAGCGCCCGGTCCGCGGTGACGGCGGTCCTCTCCCGCAGCGCGGGCACGTGCCACGCCCCGCACACCACGGCCACCGCGTCCCCGAACTCCCGGTGCGCGGCCCGCACCTGGAGTCTCATGTGGGCCTCCCGCACCAGGTCGCGGGGCCGCCCGCCGGCGCCGTAGCGCTCGCGCAGCGCCGTCATGGCCTCCTCCAGCGCGGCGAACGGCGCGAAGGGGTCCGACTGCCCCGGGCCCCGGTGCTCGACGACGTCCTCCCACCAGCGCTCGGGATCGTCGTACCCGGCGGCCTCGGCGAGCACGGCGAGGGGGTCGACGCGCAGGCCCCGCACCGCGCCCAGCTCGCCCTCGGTGTCCTCTTCGCCCTCGTCCTCGTCATCGTCGGTCGGCGTCTTCGGCCCGGTCTCCCATGCCAGCGTGTGTGTGGCGGGCAGGTCGATGAAGCGGGCCGGGACGCCCTGTTCGAGAGCCCAGCGGATCGCCACCCATTCGGGGCTGAACTCGGCCAGCGGCCAGAAGGCCGAGCGTCCGGGCTCGTCCACGGCGTGGCCGAGCAGGGCGACCGGCGGCCGCATGTCCGGGTCGGCGGCGAGCGGGATCAGCGCGTCGGCCTCGGGCGGCCCCTCGATCAGCACGACACCGGGCCGGGCTGCCTCCAGGGCGGCCCGCACCGCGCGCGCGGAGCCGGGCCCGTGGTGCCGTACGCCGAGCAGCAGCGGCCCGGCGGCACGGGCCCTGCCCCACGTGGAGTCGTCGCTCACACGCTCACCTCCCGGCAGGCCCGGTAGAAGTCCTTCCAGCCGTCGCGCTCGCGGACGACCGTCTCCAGGTACTCCTGCCAGACGACGCGGTCGGCCGACGGGTCACGGACGACGGCGCCGAGGATGCCGGCGGCGACATCGCCCGGGCGCAGCACACCGTCACCGAAGTGGGCGGCCAGCGCGAGGCCGTTGGTGACGACGGAGATCGCCTCGGCGGTGGACAGTGTGCCGCTCGGCGACTTCAGCTTCGTCCGGCCGTCGGCGGTCGTCCCGTCGCGCAGCTCGCGGAAGACCGTCACGACCCGGTGGATCTCCTCGATGCCGTCGGGCACGGCCGGCAGGTCGAGGGAGCGGCCGATCTGCTCGACTCGGCGCGTGACGATTTCGACCTCGGCGTCGGCGCTCTCCGGGAGCGGCAGCACCACGGTGTTGAAGCGGCGGCGCAGCGCGCTGGAGAGGTCGTTGACACCGCGGTCGCGGTCGTTGGCGGTGGCGATGAGGTTGAAGCCGCGGACCGCCTGCACCTCCTGGCCCAGCTCCGGGACCGGCAGGGTCTTCTCGGACAGGATCGTGATCAGCGTGTCCTGCACGTCGGCGGGGATGCGGGTCAGCTCCTCCACACGGGCCGTCATGCCCTCGGACATGGCCCGCATGACGGGGCTGGGCACCAGGGCGTCGCGGCTGGGTCCGTGCGCGAGCAGCTGCGCGTAGTTCCAGCCGTAGCGGATCGCCTCCTCCGGCGTGCCCGCCGTGCCCTGCACCAGCAGGGTCGAGTCGCCGCTGACGGCGGCCGCCAGGTGTTCCGACACCCAGGTCTTGGCCGTGCCGGGCACGCCGAGCAGCAGCAGTGCGCGGTCGGTGGCGAGAGTGGTGACGGCGACCTCGACAAGGCGGCGCGGGCCCACGTACTTCGGTGTGATCACCGTGCCGTCCGGCAGGGTGCCGCCGAGCAGATAGGTCGCCACCGCCCACGGCGACAGTTTCCAGCGCTCCGGGCGCGGGCGGTCGTCCTGGGCTGCCAGCGCGCCGAGTTCGGCTGCGAAGGCGTGCTCGGCGTGCGGTCGCAACGCCTGCGGACCCTTGCTCCCGCTCGCTTCGACGGACGTCGGTTCCACGGACACAGTCATGGCTGAGGCCCCCTCCAGCTCGGCCGGTTCGGATCTGGCATCCACCGTGCACCACGCCACTGACAATCGCCCCGACCTGCGCAAACGCTCTCGCAGGGCCGATTGTCAGTGGCGGGATCTACCGTCGGTGGCATGACTGAGCAGGGGGTGCGCTGGACCGCGGAGCAGGTGCTGGCACTGGCGCCTGACGCCGCGTCACGCAAGGCGGGAAGCAAGCTGGGCACGGCCGGACCGTGGTCCGGGTCGGGCAGCGGAGAGGGGACGGTGTGGGGGCTGTGCAAGGGGAGCGGCAGCAGGCCGTACCAGACGGTGGTGGACTTCGCGGGCGCCACCGGGCCCGCGTACAAGTGCAGTTGCCCGAGCCGGAAGTTCCCGTGCAAGCACGCGCTCGGGCTGCTTCTGCTGTGGGCGGAGGGGGACGGCGCGGTGCCGGCGGCGGCCGAGCCGCCGGAGTGGGCCGAGCAGTGGCTCTCGGACAGACGCAGGCGCGCGGAGAGCAAACGGACGGAGGGCGACGGGAGTTCCGCGTCCGGGTCCGCTGACCCGGACGCGGCGCGGCGCCGGGCGGAGCGCCGGGCCGAGCGGGTCACGGCGGGCGCGACGGAGCTGGAGCAGCGCCTCGCGGACCTGCTGCGCGGCGGCCTGGCCTCGGCCGAACAGGCGGGATACGGGATGTGGGACGAGACGGCGGCCCGCATGGTCGACGCACAGGCCCCCGGACTCGCTTCTCGTGCAAGAGAGTTGGGAGCGGTGCCCGCCTCCGGTCCGGGCTGGCCCGCGCGCCTGCTGGAGGAGTGCGCTCTGCTGCATCTCCTCGACCAGGGCTGGCTGCGCCGCGACCGGCTGCCGGACTCCCTCGCGGCGACGGTCCACTCCCGGCTCGGCCTGCCCGCCTCGGCGGACGGCCCACCGGTGCGCGACCGCTGGCTGGTCCTCGCCCAGTACGACACGGTCGACCCGAAGCTGACGACGCGCCGGATCTGGCTCCACGGCGCCGAGTCGGGCCGCACCCGGCTGCTCCTCTCCTACGGCGCGGCCGGGAGGGCACCGGAACTGTCCCTGCCCGTCGGTCTGGCAGTGGAGGCCGAGCTGTCCGTGTTCCCCGGCGCCGGACAGCTGCGGGCGGCCCTGGGCGAGCAGCACGCCCCGCCCGCGCCCGTCGCACTGCGCCCGCCGGGCGTGAGCACGGCCGAGGCGGCGGCCCGCTACGGCGACGCCCTGCGCGAGGACCCGTGGCTGGAGTCGGTCCCGGTCACGCTGGACCGCGTCATTCCGACGCCGGACACCGAAGCGGGCTCCTGGCAACTGGCCGACGCCGAAGGGGACTCGGCGCTCCCGCTCACCCCGTCCGCCGGCTCCCGCCCCGGCCTGTGGCGCCTGGCCGCCCTCTCCGGCGGCGCCCCCGTCAAGGTCTTCGGCGAGTGCGGCCATCGCGGCTTCACCCCGCTGACGGCCTGGCCCGAGGGCCCGGGCGCCCCCGTGACGCTGTGCTGACCTGCCCGGCCACCCAGGGACACGAAGAGAAGGGAACGTGATGCACTCAACCTCGACCGCGACGGCCGGTCAGGCGCTGCCCCCAGCCTCCTGGGAGGACCTCGTCACCACCGCCCTCCTCGGCACCGACCGGCGCCCTCCGGCGCAGGCCGTGCCCGGGCGGGAGGCACCCGTGGCCCTGCTGGACGCCGCCGCGCTGGCCACCCTGCGGCGGCGGGCGGGGCTGCGGCCCGGGCCGGCCGCGCCGCGGCCGGAGCCCGCTGCCGAGGACCGGCGTCCGCCGCTGCCCGCCGCTGCCGCGCGCAGGCTCGCGATGCTGCTGGCCGACCGTTCCGGGGGCGGTGGCAGGCGGGGCAGCGCACCGGACCTCATGGAGTTGCTTCCGCAGTGGCTCGCGGCTGCCAACGCCCACGGGTACGCGGCACCCCCGCAGGCGCTGCCCGCGCTGCTGGACGCCGCCCGGGGCCGTACGGACCTGCGGCCGGCGGCGCTGGCGTTCGCCGGGCCGCGGGCCCTGTGGCTGGCCCGGCTGAACCCGGACTGGCGGTTCGCCCTGCGCTCGGCACCGGGCGGCGGAGCGACGCTGCCCGGCCCCGAGGACGCCGAGGCGGTGCAACGGCTGTGGCAGGAGGGCCTGTTCGCCGAGCGGGTCGCCCTGCTGTCAGCCCTGCGCGCCCGCACGCCAGGACCCGCCCGGGAGCTGCTGAGCGCGACCTGGGCGACGGAGCGGGCCGAGGACCGGCTGATGTTCCTCGACGCGCTGCGCACGGGCCTGTCCGCCGAGGACGAGCCGTTCCTCGAGCAGGCCCTGGGGGATCGCAGCCGCAACGTCCGGGCGACGGCGGCGGAGCTGCTGTCCGCGCTGCCGGGCTCGGCGCTCGCCGGGCGGATGGCGGTGCGGGCCACCGCCTGCGTGGCCGTCGACCACACGGGGAACAGGCCCACGATCGTCGTGGAGGCGCCCCCCGAGTGCGACCCTGGCATGGAGCGGGACGGTGTGACGGCCAAGCCCCCCACGGGCCGAGGCGAACGGTCCTGGTGGCTGGGCCAGTTGGTGGAGGCGGCACCGCTCGGCACCTGGCCGGGCCGGCTGGGCGGACGTACCCCGGAGCAGATCGTGGCGCTGCCGGTGGCCGACGGCTGGCAGGGCGAACTGCACGCGGCCTGGTGCCGGGCGGCGGTGCGGCAGCGGGATGCCGCGTGGTCGAGGGCGCTGCTCGGGGTGCCGTCGGCGCCGGAGGCCGGCGGGCCCGGGGCGGTGTCCCTGGGGGAGCGCGCGAAGCTGCTGGCCACGCTGGAGGACGGGGAGCGGGCCGAGTGGGTGGCGGGATTCATCGCGACCCACGGCCTGTCCGAGGCGTTCCAGCTGCTCGGGGTGTGCGACGTCCCCTGGGGCGCCCCGCTCGGCCGGGCCGTGGTGGACGCCCTCGACATCGCCCGGGACGCGGGCAGTTACCCCTGGAGCTTCAGCGGGGTGATGGGGCTGGCCGAGCGCTGCCTGGACCCGGCCGAGGCCGCCCGTCTGGACGGCCTGCTGGCGGTACCCGACGAGCGCGAGGACGCCTCGCCCGGCGCCGGGGGCTACTGGGCGGAGGCGTTCCAGCGGCTGGCGAGCACGCTGCGGTTGCGGGCGGCGATGGCCGCGGAGTTGAGCGGAGGCGGCCTGTCCGGCGTCGGGGCTCAGCCCCCGGACGCGGCCGGCTGACGCACGTTCTCCCGGACCCACTCCACGATCGTCGTGGTGGTCGCGCCGGGCGTGAAGATCGCCGCGACCCCCTTCTCCTTCAGCGGCGGGATGTCCTCCTCCGGGATGATGCCGCCGCCGAAGACGAGGATGTCCGCGGCGTCGCGCTCCTTGAGGAGGTCGATGACGGCGGCGAAGAGGGTGTTGTGGGCGCCCGAGAGGATGGACAGACCGATCGCGTCGGCGTCCTCCTGGATGGCGGTGTCGACGATCTGTTCCGGCGTCTGGTGAAGCCCGGTGTAGATGACCTCCATACCGGCGTCGCGCAGCGCCCGCGCGATGACCTTGGCCCCACGGTCGTGGCCGTCGAGCCCCGGCTTGGCGACCACCACGCGGATCGGACCGGCTGCCACACCCATCACTGCCTCCATCAAGCGACCACGGAAGCGGCCGCTTCCGTCCGTACCGACAAGTACCGCATATCTGGCACG
The DNA here is from genome assembly GCF_056434245.1 of Streptomyces sp. NPDC044064. Lineage (NCBI taxonomy): Bacteria > Bacillati > Actinomycetota > Actinomycetes > Kitasatosporales > Streptomycetaceae > Streptomyces > Streptomyces sp. NPDC044064. The sequence goes on along the minus strand of NZ_JBWKFN010000003.1, from coordinate 92,469 downwards.
TTCCGCCACCCGTCGGGAAGTGAACGAACGTTATCTCCAGCATCCCGCAACCGGCGGTTTTACGGTGCGCAGCGAGGGGGAAATCACACGGTGGGACATGAGGGCGCACGGGGGATCGAGTCGTCTCTCCGTGCGCCGACAGGAGGTCGGCCCATGAAGGTCACCGGGGTACTGCCACTCTTCCTCCCGCTCTACCGGCGCCTGTGGCCCGGCAGACTGGTCGAGCTGTCCATGACCCTCCTCAAGGCGACCGCACTCGAGGCCGCGATCCTGGCCGGCCACCTGCTGCTGTATCCGACCGGCCTCACCCAGGAGCGCCGCTCCCCCGCGCTCCCCTGCGGGGACGGCGCCACACGGCTTCCCGACCGGCCCGGACCGCCGGTCGTCCTGCTGCACGGCTTCATCGACAACCGCTCGGTCTTCGTCCTGCTGCGCCGCAACCTCGTCCGCAACGGCAGGCAGCGCGTCGAATCGCTCAACTACTCCCCGCTGACCTGCGACATTCGCACCGCCGCCGAGCTGCTGGGACGGCACGTCGAGGAGATCTGCGAGCGCACCGGAAACGGCCAGGTCGACATCGTGGGCCACAGCCTCGGCGGGCTGATCGCCCGCTACTACGTGCAGTGCCTCGGCGGTGACCTGCGGGTACGCACCCTGGTCACGCTGGGTACCCCGCACTCCGGCACCCGGGCCGTACCGCTGGCCAGCGCCCATCCGATCGTGCGGCAGATGCGGCCCGGCTCGGAGGTGATCGAGGAGCTGACCCGGCCCGCACCCGGCTGCCGGACGCGGTTCGTCAGCTTCTGGAGCGACCTCGACTCGGTGATGGACCCGCTGGAGACGGCCTGCATCGAGCACCCCGACCTGGACGCCCTGAACGTCCGGGTGACCGGGATCGGGCATCTCGCACTGCCGGTGCACCCCGCGGTGGCGGCCGGGATACGCGACGCGCTCGACGACACCCTCCCCGAGGAACCGGTCAGCGACGGCCTGACGGTGGCCTGAGCGCGGCGGCGGGACAGACGGCCGGACAGTCGGCCAGGGCGACGGCATGGGCGCGACACAGCCGGTGCACAGATGACGCACGGTCACCCGACATCGAACACTCTTCGAACACAAGGCCAAACTCGTGCCCGCCGTCCGCCAAAACACGGCTGATTGCCCGTTTCCGGCCAACGCGAAACCGGCCGAAGATTGTCGCGCCCGCGTACCGCCGGGTACAGTCGCCGCACTGCTCTGGCAGCCCCTGTTGTCGAGGCGAAAGAGAAGTTGGTGAACGACCGTCACCCGTCGGGGAGCATGACCACCCCGGCCCCGGCCTCCGACGCCTCCGCCGCGCATTACGCGCAGTACGGGGCACAGGAAGCCCAGTACGACGACCTCACCACGTACGGCGGCTACGACGCCACAGGTTTCACGGGCGGCACCACCGGTACCGGATCCTTCGCCGTCGACCCGCTCTTCGGCGGCCTCCCGGGCAACGAGCAGCACACCGGCGCGTACGACACCACGCAGTGGCAGACCGGCACCGGCCAGTTCCTGAACTACGACCCGTACGCGGCCCAGCACCACGCGGCCTACGACTCGGGCGTGTACGACAACAGCGCCTGGTCGGTCCCGGCGCAGGCCACCGGGAACGACATCAGCGGCCAGTGGGACGCGACCGCCTGGCTCCAGCCCGGCCAGCCCGCCGCCGACCCCACCCAGCAGTGGGAGTGGGGCACCCAGTCGTTCGAGACGGGCGCGTACGACGCGACGCAGTGGAACTCCGACGGCGCGGCCGCGCCGCACGAGCAGCTTGCCGAACCGTTCGACCACCAGGCCACGGCCACCTTCGAGCACGTCGGCGAACCGTTCGACCAGCAGGCCACGGCCACCTTCGAGCACGTCGGCGAGTTCACCGAACTGCCTTCCGAGGACGGCGGGTCGGGCGACACGGGCGAGCTGCCCGCCGTACCGTCCCTGCTCGACGACCAGGAAGAGAGCACCCCGGCCCCGGCGACCCGCGCGGGCTCCCGCAGCGCAGCGCGTTCCCGGCGCCGTACGCCCCCCAAGCGCTCCGCGCTGCTGACCGTCGCCGTGCCCTCGGTCTGTGTGATGGGGGTCGCCGGGATCGCCGCCGCCTCCGTCGGCGGCCTGACCGACGACAACAAGGACACCACCGCCACCGCCTCGGACGCGCACGCGGTGCAGCCGTCCGTCGCCAACAGCAAGCTGGACTCCCAGCTGCGCACCCTCTCCGCCGGCGCCGACGACTTCGCCGACCGGGCCAGCCGGACGCAGGAGCGCATCGACCTCAAGGCGCAGCAGGAACTGCAGCAGAAGAAGGCGGCCGCGGAGGCCGCGCTCAAGGAGCGGCTGCGTCCCAAGTTCGCCCTGCCGGTCACCCAGCACGGGCTCAGCGCCTACTTCGGCCAGGCCGGCGTGAACTGGATGTCCGTGCACACGGGCATCGACTTCCCGGTCTCGTACGGCACCACGGTCATGTCCGCCACCGACGGCGTCGTCTCCACGAAGTGGAACAGCGCCTACGGCAACATGCTGATCGTGACGGCGAAGGACGGCACGGAGACCTGGTACTGCCACCTCTCCAGCTACCGCGTCGCCTCCGGCACGACCGTCAAGGCCGGCGAACCGGTCGCCTACTCCGGCAACTCGGGCAACTCCACCGGACCGCACCTGCACTTCGAGGTACGCCCGGCGGGCGGGGCGGCCATAGACCCCCTGCCGTGGCTGCGCAGCCACGGTCTGGACCCGACCTGAGCCCGATACGAACCGAGCCCCGCCGATCCGGCGGGGCTCACTCGTCTCCCTAGAGCTTCTCCACCGGCGCGTACCGCAGCAGCAGCCGCTTCGGCTTCCCGTCCCCGAAGTCGATCGTCGCCTGGGCCTTGTCCTCCACGCCCGACACCGCGACGACCGTGCCGAGCCCGAACTGGTCGTGGGTGACCCGGTCGCCGACGGCCAGGGACACCGCCGGCCTGTCGGAGGCCCGCCGGGTGGCGAACCCGGACGCGCCCGCCGCCGACGAGCGGGAGCGGGACGAGGACAGCGAGGCCGCGATCCCGGAGGCGGGACCGGAGGACACCGGGGCGACGGCTCCCGTCCGCTTCCACTCCACATGGGCGGACGGGATCTCCTCCAGGAAGCGGGAGGGCGGGTTGTACGACGGCTGGCCCCAGGCGCTGCGCAGCGTGGACCGGGTGAGGTAGAGCCGCTCTCGCGCGCGTGTGATGCCCACGTACGCCAGCCGCCGCTCCTCCTCCAGCTCCTTGGTCTGGCCGAGGGCGCGCATGTGCGGGAAGACGCCGTCCTCCATGCCGGTCAGGAAGACGACCGGGAACTCCAGGCCCTTGGCGGTGTGCAGGGTCATCAGGGTGATGACGCCGGAGCCTTCCTCGTCCTCGTCGGGGATCTGGTCGGAGTCGGCGACCAGCGCGACCTGCTCCAGGAAGTCGGACAGCGCCACCGACTCGCCCTCGCCGCGGTCCTGCTCGAACTCCAGGGCCACGGCCGCGAGTTCCTGGAGGTTCTCGATGCGGGTCTCGTCCTGCGGGTCGGTCGAGGCCTGCAACTCGGCCAGGTAGCCGGTGCGTTCGAGCACCGCCTCCAGGACGGTCGCCGGTCCGGCACCGGACTCCACGATCGTGCGCAGGTCCTCCATCAGCGTGTTGAACCGCTTGACCGCGTTGGTGGACCGCGCGGCCATGCCGTACGCCTCGTCCACGCGCTTCAGGGCCTGCGGGAAGCTGATCTTCTCGCGCTGGGAGAGGGCGTCGATCATCGCCTCGGCGCGCTCGCCGATGCCCCGCTTGGGGACGTTGAGGATGCGGCGCAGCGGCACCGAGTCCTCGGGGTTGGCGAGAACGCGCAGGTAGGCCAGGACGTCCCGGACCTCCTTGCGCTCGTAGAAGCGGACGCCGCCGACGACCTTGTAGGGCAGGCCGACGCGGATGAAGACCTCTTCGAAGACACGGGACTGGGCGTTGGTGCGGTAGAAGACGGCGACGTCACCGGACTTCGCCTGGCCCGCGTCCGTGAGGCGGTCTATCTCGTCGGCGACGAACTGGGCCTCGTCGTGCTCGGTGTCGGCGACGTAGCCGGTGATCCGGGCACCCTGGCCGGCGTTGGTCCACAGGTTCTTCGGGCGGCGGGACTCGTTGCGCTCGATGACCGCGTTGGCGGCGGACAGGATGGTCTGCGTGGAGCGGTAGTTCTGCTCCAGCAGGATCGTCGTCGCGTTCGGGTAGTCCTCCTCGAACTGGAGGATGTTGCGGATGGTCGCGCCCCGGAAGGCGTAGATCGACTGGTCCGCGTCACCCACCACGCACAGTTCGGCGGGCGGGAGGTCGTACTCGTTCGGCGGGGTGTCGACGCCGTCGGGGGCGTGCTCGCCCGTCCCGACCAGCTCGCGCACCAGCGCGTACTGGGCGTGGTTGGTGTCCTGGTACTCGTCGACCAGAACGTGCCGGAAGCGGCGGCGGTAGTGCTCGGCGACGTCCGGGAAGGCGCGCAGCAGGTTGACCGTCGTCATGATCAGGTCGTCGAAGTCGAGCGCGTTGGCCTCGCGCAGCCGCGACTGGTAGAGCGCGTAGGCCTGGGCGAGGGTCTTCTCGAAGCCGTCGGCGGCCTGGGCGGCGAAGTCCTCCTCGTCGATCAGCTCGTTCTTGAGGTTGCTGATCTTGGCGCTGAAGGACTTGGGCGGGAAGCGCTTGGGGTCGAGGTCCAGGTCGCGGCAGACCAGGGCCATCAGGCGCTTGCTGTCGGCGGCGTCGTAGATGGAGAAGCTCGACGTGAAGCCGAGCTTCTTCGACTCGCGCCGCAGGATGCGTACGCACGCGCTGTGGAAGGTCATGACCCACATCGCGTTCGCGCGCGGGCCGACGAGCTGCTCGACGCGCTCCTTCATCTCGCCCGCGGCCTTGTTGGTGAAGGTGATCGCGAGGATCTGGCCCGGGTGCACGTTCCGCTCGGCGAGCAGGTGGGCGATGCGGTGGGTGAGCACACGGGTCTTGCCGGAACCAGCGCCGGCGACGATGAGCAGCGGGGAGCCGGCGTGCACGACAGCGGCGCGCTGGTTCTCGTTCAGCCCTTCCAGCAGCGCGGCCGCGTCGAGCGCGGGGCGGGGGGCGCCGTCGCGGTAGTGCACGTCCCGGTCCGGCGGCACATCGAACTTCCCGCCGAACAGATCGTCCGGAAGCGGCTCCGGAGCGTGATCGTCCTCGGGCGGCGGCGGGGGCTCCTCCGCATGCCCGCGAGGGGCCTGGAGGTCCGCCAGGAAGCTGTCGTCAAAGAGGCTGCTCATCGCTCTCCGAGTCTAGGGCGCCGCACCGACAACCTGCCGCCGTCCCGGGAACATGGCCGGTTCGAAAGGACCCGGTCCTTCACTCCCGGAACGGCCGAACAAGCCCTCACGCAGCGGAATCACCCTGTGACACGGGAGCGATTCCACACTCAGGTCACGAAAATGTATCGGACATATCGTGCACCAACCTTCACACGAGACACACCAGTTGGCTAGGTTGCGGGGCGGGCCGCACGCCCCCTTCCGGCGAACGTCGCCGATCCGCGCGGCCCCCGTCGAGTCCGGCGCACCCCCCGTACGGTGCCCGGAGCCGGGGACCCACCCGACCTTGGGGTGAATCGGCACACGTCCCGTCCCGGGACAGGAGCCGTAGGGCAAACCTTCCGAGCACGCGCCCGAACCCGACAGCTAACCCGGTAGGCGGCACATGGAAGGAGTCGCCTCCCTTGGCGTCGCACCGCAAGTCGCGCCCCGCGGGCTCACTCGGAGCAGGTTTCCGCACCCCAGTCCTCGCCACCGCCGCCCTCACCTCCGTGGCCGTGCTGTCCCAGACGGCCGACGCCGCTCCCCCGGCCGACGGGAAGCCGAGCCTGGAGGAGGTCGAGAAGAAGGTCGACGACCTCTACCGCCAGGCGGAGTCGGCGACCGAGAAGTACGACGCCGCCAAGGAGCAGACCACCAAGCAGCGCACCCACATCGACAGTCTGCGCGAGGAGGTCGCCCGGCGGACCGCCCGGATGAACAAGGCCCGTGAGGAACTGGGCACGTTCGCCGCCGCCCAGTACCGGACCGGGGCGACCACGCCCGACACGGCCACCTTCCTGCTCGCGGACAGTCCCCAGGACTACTTCGACCAGAGCCAGCTGATGAACCGGCTGACCACGCGGCAGAAGAGCGCCGTCGACGACTACGTCACCCAGCAGGCCGCGACCATGAAGAAGCGGCAGGAGGCTGCCAGGAGCCTCCAGACGCTGTCCGAGTCGCAGAACGAACTGCAGACGGCCAAGGCCACCGTCCAGAAGAAGCTCGCCTCCGCGCGCAGGCTGCTGTCCCAGCTGACGGCCGAGGAGAAGGCCCGGCTGGCGGCGATCGAGCGGCAGAAGCAGGAGGAGGCCGCGCGCAAGGCCGCGGAGCTGGCCAAGCAGCAGGCGGCAGCGGCCAAGGCCAAGGAGCAGGCGCAGCAGGCGAGCGGCTCGTCCACCTCCGGCGGCTCCTCCACGTCCGGCGGCTCGTCCGGCTCCGGAGGCTCTTCGACGCCTTCCGGGACGTACACCACCAAGGCCGAGAAGGCGATCGCCTTCGCCCGCGCCCAGATCGGGAAGCCCTACGTGTGGGGCGCCACCGGACCCGGCTCGTACGACTGCTCCGGCCTCACCCAGGCCGCATGGAAGGCCGCCGGCGTCTCGCTCCCGCGCACCACCTACGCGCAGGTCGACGTCGGCACCACGGTCTCCCTCGCGGACGCGAAGCCCGGCGACCTGATCTTCTTCTACGACGACATCAGCCACGTCGGCATCTACATAGGCAACGGCATGATGATCCACGCCCCCAAGCCGGGCGCGTACGTCCGCGAGGAGTCGATCTACTACGGCGGCGAGTCGATCATCCACAGCGTGGTGCGCCCCGCCTGACCCCCTTCCTCCGACCGGCCCCGCCGTCCCCTTTTCGAGGTTTCGAGCGCCACGCGCGCGCGTGGCCTCCGTGCCCCGCCCGCGCGGCTGCCTAGCATCGGCCCATGCCCGGCATCTCAGCTCTGCGTACGTGGTGGGCGGGGCGTCCGCCGGCGGCGGGTGCCGCCGTCATGGCGACCGGCATCGTCTCGGTGGGCCTGCATCTGACGGGCGCCGAGACGGTGTCCCGGGTCTTCCTGTGGCTGGCCTGCCTGGCCTGGGTGGCGCTGGCCGCCGACTTCCTCGTACGGCTGGTGGCGCAGCCGGAGCGCTGGGTGGCCGAGGCGCACAGCCCGGGCTCGCTCACCGCCGTCGCCGCCACGGCCGTGCTCGGCACCCGGTTCTCGGCGCTCGGCCGGCAGACCCTGGCCGAGGCGGCGCTGGCGCTGGCCGTGGTGCTCTGGCCGGTGCTGCTGTACCTGGTCGTGCAGCACTGGGAGCGGCGCATGCCGGGAGCGGTGTTCCTGTCCTGCGTGGCCACACAGGGGCTTGCGGTACTGGCGGCCACGCTGGCCGCGGCGGAGACGACGGCCTGGCTCGCGCACGCCGCGCTGGTGCTGTTCTGGCTGGGCCTGGTGTTCTACGGCCTCGCCCTGCTGCGCTTCGATCCGCGACAGGTCCTCGAGGGGGCCGGGGACCACTGGATCGCGGGCGGGGCGCTCGCCATCTCGGCGCTGGCCGGGGCGAAGCTGCTCTCCGCCGACAGCGCGCGGCTGTACCTGTGGAACGACGACGACCGCGGCGTGCTGCGGAACGTGACGGTGGCGCTGCTCTTCCTGGACCTGGCCTGGTACGTGGTCCTGCTCGCCGCCGAGGCGGCCCGGCCGCGGCTGCACTACGACATGCGGCGCTGGGCGACGGTGTTCCCCCTGGGGATGACCGGGGCGGCCACGCTGTCGGTGGCGGCCGCCCTGGGCATCGGCCGGCTGACGGGGCCGGGGCGGGTGCTGATGTGGGTGGCGGTGGCGGCGTGGCTCGCGGTCGCGGCCGGCGCGGCTCTCACGGCGGCTCGCGCCGGGATCGGCGGACGGCGCTGAGCGTCACGTCCACAGCACGGCGATGAAGATGTTCGCCGTGGTCAGCAGGCCGACCAGCCCGAAGAGGCTCTTGTCCACCTGCTCCTCGTCGCGCTTCACGTACACCAGCCCGAGGATCACGATCAGCAGGGCGAGCTTCACGCCGATCTTGACGGTGTTGACGTGGTGGCCGTCGGCCTGGTTGAGGCCGACCAGGGCCACACCGGTGACCAGCATGGTGAACGCGCCGTGCAGCATCCCGGGGACGAAGCGGGCCGTGCCCCGGCCCATCGCCTTCATCTGGGTGAGGAAACCGCCGAGCAGCGCGGCGATGCCGATGATGTGCAGGCCGACGAAGAGATGGATGAGTACGTCCATGGGCCCGGAGCCTAATCAGGGCCCCGACAGCGCTCTGTCACCGGGCCCGCCGGGAGCATCCGTGGATCGTGCATATATGCGTCCATAGCAGCAGACGGCTACCCCGCGTCCCACATTCCGCGCATCGGTCACCACGCTACGTGAACACGACGAGTACAGACCGGCAATCCGGTCACATGCGGTCACGCATCGATCGCTCGAAGCCAGTTCCGCACTCCGCGTTACCAGACCGTCACACCCGGGTTTAGCGTCCTCCCCCAGGTGACCGGCTCCCCACCGCCGCCCGGGCCAGGGGCGGCAGTCGGGCACCACCGCCGAGAAAGGTCCGGCGGCGGCCCGTTCCCCCTGTGCGGGCCGTCGCCGGACGCACCGCTCGTTCGGTCGCAGGAGTCCTACGGAAGGACGTGACGGTCCAGGTGGCAGCGCACCGCAAGCCCAGACAGCGCTCGCTCGGCGGGAACACGGCCCGGACGGCCGTCACCCTCGCCCTGGCGGGTGCGGCCACCGCGACGGCCTTCGACGGAACCGGCCACGCAGAGCCGCAGCTGACACCGACACAGGTGAAGGCCGAGGTGGACAAGCTGTACCAGGAGGCGGAGACCGCCACCGAGAAGTACAACGGCGCCAAGGAGAAGGCGGACACGGCCCAGCGGCGGCTGAACTCACTGCGGGACGAGACCGCCCGCAAGCAGGACAAGCTCAACGCGGCCCGCAACGCCCTGGGTTCGTACGCGGCGGCGCAGTACCGCGAGGGCGGGATCGACCCCGCCTGGCAGCTGGCCCTGTCCAGCGACCCCGACCGGTACCTGGACGGGGCCGCCTTCGCGGAGCGGGCCGGCGACCGGCAGGCCGGAGCGGTGACGCGGGTGCGCGAACAGCTGCGGGAGATCGAGCAGTTGCGCGGCGCCGCCCGGACCGATCTGAACGCGCTGCGGTCACGGCAGGCGGAGCTGAAGCGGCAGAAGAAGACCATCACCGGGAAACTGGCCCAGGCGCGCGAGCTGCTGGCCGGGCTCACTCCGGCGCAGCGGGCGCAGGTCACCGGCGACGGCACCGCGGCGGGGCACGCCTCGCGCTCGGCCCCGGACGCCCGGCCGGACCTGGAGCCGACGGGCTCCCCCGCCGCCCCCGGCTCCCGCGCGGCGGCGGCCGTCGCCTACGCCTACCAGAAGCTCGGCAGCCCCTATGTGTGGGGCGCGACCGGCCCGGACGCCTTCGACTGCTCGGGCCTGGTCCAGGCCGCCTACCGCTCCGCCGGTGTCTCCCTGCCGCGCACCACCTACGCCCAGATCAACGCGGGCCGGCGGATCTCCCGCTCGGAACTCCAGCCCGGTGACCTGGTGTTCTTCTACTCCGGCATCAGCCACGTGGGCCTCTACATCGGCAACGGCCAGATGATCCACGCCCCGAACCCCTCGGCACCGGTCCGGGTGGCCCCGATCGACCAGATGCCGTTCGCGGGGGCCACCCGGGTGGCGTGAGGGCGGCTGCCCGGCGCCGTCAGACCAGGCGGCGGGCCGTGGCCCAGCGGGTCAGCTCGTGGCGGTTGGACAGCTGGAGCTTGCGCAGCACCGCCGAGACATGGGACTCGACCGTCTTCACCGAGATGAACAGCTGCTTGGCGATCTCCTTGTAGGCGTAGCCCCGGGCGATCAGGCGCAGCACCTCCCGCTCACGCTGGGTGAGGCGGTCCAGGTCCTCGTCGACCGGCGGCGCATCGGTGGAGGCGAAGGCGTCCAGGACGAACCCGGCCAGGCGCGGGGAGAAGACGGCGTCCCCCTCCTGGACCCGGAAGATCGAGTCGACCAGGTCGGTGCCGGTGATGGTCTTGGTGACATAGCCGCGGGCACCGCCGCGGATCACACCGATGACGTCCTCGGCCGCGTCCGACACGGACAGCGCGAGGAAGCGCACCGGCTGCTCGGCGTCCGCCATCAACCCGGCGCACCGGCGCAGCACTTCGACCCCGCCGCCGCCCGGCAGGTGGACGTCGAGGAGGACCACCTCGGGCCGGGTCGCGGTGATGACCGTGACCGCCTGGTCGACGTCGGCGGCCTCGCCGACCACCTCCACTCCGGTCTCGGCGGTCTGACCGATCTCGGCCTGCACCCCGGTGCGGAACATGCGGTGGTCGTCGACGAGCACCACGCGCACATGCCGCTCCCCGGCGGGGCCGGACCCGGCCGGCTCCGCCGCTCCCGCCGTACCGTTCGCCTCGGTCGCGTCGCTCATGACGTCTTCTCCGCCCTCTCCATCTCCAGCTCGACCTCCGTGCCGCCGCCCGGCACCGCCCGCAGCCGGGCCGTGCCGCCGTTGCGTTCCATACGGCCGATGATCGATTCTCTAACGCCCATGCGGTCGGCGGGTATCGAGTCGAGGTCGAAGCCCGGGCCGCGGTCACGGACGGACACGAAGACCGTCCTTCCCTCGACTTCGGCATAGACCTGCACGGCACCGCCGTCGCCACCGTACTTGGCGGCGTTGACCATGGCTTCGCGCGCGGCCTGCATCTGTGCGGCGGTCCTCTCGTCCAGCCGGCAGTCGCCGACCACGACCACCTCTATGGGCACGCCGTGCTTGTCCTCGACCTCGGCCGCGCTGCGCCGCACCGCCTCGGCGACCGTGTCCGGCTCGTCGGCCTCGTCCTTGCCGGTTCCTTCCGGCTTGTACAGCCAGGTGCGCAGGTCCCGCTCCTGGGCGCGGGCGAGGCGCCGGACCTCGCCCGCGTTGTCGGCGTTGCGCTGGATCAGGGTGAGGGTGTGCAGCACGGAGTCGTGGACGTGGGCGGCGACCTCGGCGCGCTCCTGGGCGCGGATGCGCATCAGGCGTTCCTCGGACAGGTCCTGGGTCATGCGGACCAGGTAGGGGCCGGCGAGCAGCGTGATGCCGACGAGGACGACCAGCGCGGCCTGGAGGACCGCGCCGAGGTGGGCGGCCGAGCCCTGCATGACGAAGATGGCGGAGACGCCGGCGGTGACCAGCAGGACGCCGGCGCCCGCGCGCAGCAGGGTGAGGGTGCGGCGCCGGCTGCCGACCTCGACCCAGCGGGCGCGGCGGGCGTTGTCCGCCTGGCGCCAGACGAGGGCGACACCGGCCGCGACCAGGACGGAGGGCAGCAGATACGCCTTGGCCGCACTGGTCAGGTTGATGCTGCCGACGAAGACCATGGACACGATGACCATGAGGAGCAGGGCGACGATCTGGCCCTTGTCCGGCTTGCGGGCCAGCAGTCTGCGGCGGCCCTCCGGCGAGGTCGCGGTGCCCGCCGGCGGCTGCGGCTTCTGGTCGCCGACGCCGCCGACGCCGAGCGGCACGAAGAACCAGAACGCGGCGTACAGCAGCGCGCCGAGTCCGTTCGCCATGAACAGGCCGACGAAGGCGAGCCGTACCCAGATCACGGGCAGCCCGAGGTGCCCGGCGAGGCCCCGCGCCACTCCGCCGAGCCAGCGTCCGTCGCTGCTGCGGTAGAGCTTGCGCGGCGGCCGCGGGTCGTCGAGGGGCAGGGCTGCGGCTTCCGGCATGCCATCGATGGTCACATGGCCGCGGGCGCGGAGCATCAGGGTCTGCCCCCTAGACTCCCCTGATCTTCGAGCCGGGCGTTCGAACCGGCCCGCCGGCCGGGTGTCGGACGCCTCCCCGCGTCTCTCGGGGCCGATCTCAGGGTTCGCCCAGGGTCATCCCGACTGCCGTCGCGGCGGCCGGGCCGTCACCATGGACGCATGACGGATCACGAGCACGCCGCGACGGGTCCGGGACCCGGCCCCGGCCCGCGCCCGGCCCCGGGCACCGGACCGACGGATGCCGCGCCCGCCGCGACGGGAGGAACGGGAACGGCAGGAGAGAGGGAAGGGACGGAAGCGACGCGGGACCAGGACACCGCCGGGGAGCCGGAGACCGCCGACGGCGTCCTCCGGTTCCGGCGCGACCGCCGGCACAAGATGATCGCCGGGGTGTGCGCCGGGCTCGGGCGGCAGACGGACATGGACCCGGTGATCTTCCGGATCACCCTGGCCGTGCTGTCCGCGACCGGCGGCATCGGTCTCATCTTCTACGGCTTCGCCTGGCTGCTGGTGCCGTACGAGGAGGAAGAGGAGAACGAGGTCCGCAGGCTGCTGACGGGCCGGGTCGACGGCCAGGCGCTGGCCGCCGTGCTCTTCGCCCTGGTCGGCTGCGGGATCTTCCTGACCATGCTGAAGAACGGCGGGGTGCTGACCTTCGCCGTGGTGCTCTCCCTGCTGCTGGCCGGCGCCGGGTACTGGTCGCGGCGGCGCGGTGCCGCCGACCCCGATCCGCTCGCCGCGCAGGCGGCCGCCGACGCCCCGCCGGAGGCACAGGCGCCGCCGGTCGTCACCACCTACCCGTCCTGGTGGCGGGACCCGATCGTCAAGGACGGCAGCCATGTCGGCGGCACCGGCTACCTCTGGGGCCCCGGGGACGTCCGCGACCCCAACTCGTCCGTGGACGCCGGCATCGCCATCCCCTGGCCCCACAACGGCTCGGCGCACCCGCAGCGCACCGCGCCCCCGAGACCACGCGGCCCGCGCTGGATCGGCGGCTGGATATTCCTGCTCGCCCTGCTGGCCGGGGGCGTGGGCACCGGGTTGACCTGGGACACGCACCCGCTGGGCACCAGCCTGCAGGCCGGCCTCGCCTGCGCGCTCGTCGTCTTCGGTCTGGGCATCACGCTCAGCGCCTTCCTGGGGCGGACGGGGGCCGGCTCGGTGTTCCTGGCGATCGTCACGGCGGCGCTGCTCGCCGGGGCCACGGCTCTGCCCAAGGACATCACGACCCACTGGCGGCAGACGTCCTGGAAGCCGGCCGCGACGGCGGACGTGCGGTCCTCGTACAGCCTCGGCACCGGTGTCGGCACGCTGGACCTGACCCGGGTGCACCCGGCGAAGGGGCAGACGGTGGCCACGGACGCCGAGGTGGGAGCGGGGCAGCTGAAGGTGGTCGTGCCGGCGGACGCGAGCGTGCGGATGAGCGTCGACGTGGGGGTGGGCGACATCCGGTTGCCCGGCGAGAACGGGAAGGACGTGGACGTGCAGCCCGGTAGGCACAGGACCGTGACGCTGTCGCCGGTCAAGGACGGCAAGGGCGGCAAGGACGCCGGGACACTGCGGCTCGATCTGCGGGTGGGCGTCGGAGAGGTGGAGGTCAGCCGTGCTGCGTCATGAGTTCCAGCCCGGGAAGCTGGTCGCCGGTCTCTCCCTCACCGCCGCCGGCGCCGTCTACGCCGGTGACGCGGCGGACCTGTGGAACACGCCCCCGTTCATGGCCGTTCCGCTGGTGGCGGGCGGCCTCGTCCTCGCCGGTGTCACGGCGGCGGTGACCCGGGGCATCCGCAGACGGCGCGGCGCCGAGAGCGGCCGGGGGGCTCAGCGGTAGCCGCCGCCCGCCCGTTGCCGTCGGCGGGCGCGCCAGGCCGCGTCCAGGGAGAGGTAGGGCGCTCCGGCGAGGACCAGGGGCAGCCAGGCCATCAGGTAGGCGAGGTCGTTGCCGTAGTAGTAGGGGGTCGTGGCCCAGCTGACGGTCAGCCACAGGCTGAGCGAGATCAGCGCGCCGCCGAGGGCGGCCAGCCGGGCCAGCAGGCCGACCAGGGTGCCGATGCCGACGGCCAGCTCGCCCAGGGCGATGGCGTAGCCGAACCCGGCCGGGCTCTTCAGGGCCATGTCGATCAGGGCGGGAACGGCCGCGGAGTCGCGGGCGGCGCGCATGATGTCGCCGACCGAGCCGGCACCGCCGGACTTCATGAACGCGCTGTCGGTGAGCTTGTCCAGGCCGGCGTAGATGAAGGTGACCCCGAGGAAGATCCGGAGCGGAAGGAGGGCGTAGCGGGTGGCCGTGTCCCGCCAGTCGCCGCGGTTCGGATAGGACGTCTGCGTGTCCGTCCGCATGCCGTGAGTCATCGCCGTTGGCCGCCTCTCACCCGCCGTGCGCCTACCCCTCACTCGACGATACGCACGACGAACGGGAACGGTTCAATCCTCTCCGGACGTTTTCCGGATTTCGGTTCCCCGTCCCCGGGAGGGACGCCGCGCGTTCTCACTCCGTCACGTGGACTGTGCACCGGTTGGTCGCCACCCCGGCCGCCGTGACCACCTGTACCTCCACGGAGCCGGGCTCCACCTCGGCCGGGACCGGGACGGTCAGCACGGTGTCCGTGGGATTGCGGAAGCCGCCGGGAACCGGGACCAGAGGGACGTGGACGTCCACCGCGCCGATGCGCACGACCATGCGGGAGAGGCGGTCGGCCCCGTGGGCGCCGGGTGGGACGAAGCCGGTGCCGCGGATCTCGATGTCGTCGCCGGTGCGGATCGGTCCGTCCAGGTCGCCGGGCTCACGGGCGCGGACCACGGAAAGGATCACCGGACGGCCGCCCTCGGCGTACTTGCCGGCCAGATAGGTCGCGGCCGAGATCAGCACGACCACGGCGAGACCCCAGGGCAGGTCGGGCAGTTGGTCGGGGCGGCGGGCCAGCCGTACCGCGGCGAAGGCCAGGGCGACGGCGCTGACGACGACGTACTGGATGTCCGCGAAGGCGCCCCGGCCGGAGTCGTCGGTCAGCAGGTCGGCGGCGCGCGGCCGGTGGGCCGGCACCTTCTGCAGCCGCAGACCGATGATGCGCAGGCCGACGACCCGGCGGACCAGCACGGCGATGCCGCACACGACGGCGAGGACGGTCACCACGCCCGCCCCGCGCGCGAGGTCGAGGCCGGAGAGCAGCGCGTCGCGTGCGGCGTGGTCGGAGGCGGCGGCCAGGCGGCCCGCCAGCAGCAGCACCGCGTAGACGACGAACAGCACCCAGCAGGCGGCCACCGTACGGGAGGTGGACATCCGGTTGTCCTCGCCGATGACGGGGGCCAGGACGCCGCCGCGTGCCCGGTGGAACCAGGAGGCGGCGGTCAGGGCGGCCGCGACGACGAGCGCGGCGAGCAGTGCGGCCGTACGGGCGCCGGTCCAGCCCGCGCCGACCGCGGTGAGCGACTCTGCGAGCAGCAGGGCGACGACAGCGCCCCACACCGCGCACGCCGTGCGCAGCCACAGCCGGGCGAGCCAGGCCCCGCCCGCCGCCCGGCCCCGTTCGGCGACGGCCTCCGCCTGTTCGGTCAGCTCCGCGGAGACCCACTGGCGGGAGGCGGACGCCGAGTGCGCCACGCCCGTCGGCAGGCCCTGCCCCGCCGATGCCCCTCGCGGGCCCCGTGCGGACAGTCCCCGCAGGCGCAGCCGCCTCCGTGCGCCCCTTCGGCACCCGTTGCCGCGCCCTGTCTCGCCTCCTGCACCGCCACGCCCGACGCCCGCCTTCCCCTCGCCCCGGGACACGGCCGACGGCCCCCTCTGCGGGCCGCCCCACCGCCGTGCAACTCCCCTGTGTCGAGAGCGAATTGTGCCCTACGCAGGGGCGTTCCGGCCCCACTCTCCAGGTCCATAAGAGTGAAGTTCGGGCCACCGAGTTGACCCGGCTGCGAGAATCTCCCCATGGCCGAGATCATCCAGCGGGACGGCACCTGGGCGTTCGACGGCAGCACGATCCGGATCACCCCCGGACTCCACCGTTCCGTACCGCTGTTCCGGCAGACGTACGGGGAGATCGCCGTGCCGCTGGAAGCGGTGTCCGGCGTCGGCTACGAACCCCAGCGGGGGCGCGGCCGGCTGCGGATGCGGCTGCGCGAGGGCGCCGACCCGCTGCTGCAGGCCACCGGCGGGCGGCTGCCGGAGGCGGCCGACCCCTACCGGCTGACCGTGGACGCGGACCGCGGCGGGGTCGCCGAGTTCGTCGCCGAGGAGATCCGGCACGCACTGCTGCTCGACCAGGTCCCCAAGGAGCCCACGGCGGCCTACCTCCTGCCGGGTCCGCCGGTGCCGGTCTCGGTGCGCTCCTCCGACGGCACGGTCTCCTTCGACGGCGCGCAGGTGCGCGTCGACTGGGCCGACACCTCCGACCGGGTCAAGCGCGCGACCGGCCCACGGATCATCGGCCTCGGCGACCTGGTCCAGGTCGAGTGGCTGCCCAACTCCGGCTACGAGGACGGCTTCCTCAGGTTCGTGACCCGGGAGACGGCGTTCTCCAAGCTGCCGCCGGAGCGGGATCCCTACACCCTCGACCTGTGGGGCAGCGTCCGGCGCGACCTGCTGACCGCGCTGGTCGCCGCGGCCGTCACCGCCCGGCTGCCGCATCCCGCCACCCGCACCGGCGAAGCGATCACGCAGCGGGACCGGCCGCCGGCCACCGGTCCGGCGCGGGCCGACCACCACGACGTGCTGCTGCGCCGGCTGCGGGAGCTGGGCGAGCTGCACCGCGACGGGGTGCTCACGGACGAGGAGTTCGCGCGGACGAAGGCCACCGTCCTGCGGGGCTTCTAGCGGGGCTTCTAGCTGAGCAGATCCGGCTCGCTGCGGCTGATGTCCTGCCACAGCGGCTGGTAGTTGATCCAGCCCACCAGGTCGCCGCCGAGCTGTTCACGGGTGGCCACGGCCTGCTTGTGGTCGATCAGGACGGGCCGGCCGGCCGCCTTCGCCATCAGCTGGACCTGACAGGACCGCTCCAGCGACATGAACCACCAGGCCGCGGCGTCCACCGAGTCCCCGACGGTCAGCAGCCCGTGGTTGCGCAGCACGAGCGCCTTGCGGGAGCCGAGGGCCGTCGCGATACGGCGGCCCTCGTCGGCGTCGACGGTGACGCCGGTGTAGCCGTCGTAGAGCGCCACGTCCTCGTAGAAGGCGCAGCTCTCCTGGGTGATCGGGTCGATCAGGTCGCCGAGCGCGGCGACGGCCCGGCCGTGCACGGAGTGGCAGTGGGCGACGGCGACGACGTCGGGGCGGGCGGCGTGGACCTGGGCGTGCACGGTGAACGCGGCCTGGTTGACGTGGTAGCGGCCCTCGACGACCTGCCCGTCCTGGTTGGCGAGGACGAGGTCGCCGACGGTGACGTGCTTGAACGGCATCCCGAACGGGTTGACCCAGAAGCAGTCGCTGAACTCGGGGTCGCGCGCGGTTATGTGGCCGGACACCCCGTCCTCGAATCCGGCGCGCCCGAAGATCCGCAGGGCGCCCGCGAGCCGCTCCTTGCGGTGCCGGCGCTCGTCCTCGACCGAGTCGTGCATCGGCGGCATGGCGAACTGCAGCTGGTCGGTGGGCAGCGGCAGGGGCGGGGTCGGCCCGTGCATAGATCCTCCAGCGTGGGGAGTGCTGTACGGGCCGGAAGTTACCGCCGGTCAGCGCAAAAGGGCAGAGCTGTTTTGTAAAGATGACGTACGCAGCGAATACACGACAGAGGATGTCCGGTTTGCCGGTGAGACTGGCACGTATGAACTGGGCAGCCTTCAGCACCGCAGCACCCGATCTGGCAGCGCTCGCCGAGGAGCGCTTCGGCGGTTACCGGCACCACGTCCTCGCGACGCTGCGCAGGGACGGGTCCCCGCGCACGTCCGGCCTGGAGGTCCGGTTCCTGGGCGGTGAGCTGTGGCTCGGCATGATGCCGCGCTCCCTGAAGGCCCTCGACCTGCTGCGTGACCCGCGCTTCGCGCTCCAGGCGAACCCGGGCGCCGACGTGGGCAGCGGGGACGTGCGGATCGGTGGCCGGGCGTTCGAGGTCGAGGACGGCGCGGCCAGGGCGGCATACGTCGAAGAGGTGGAACCGCCGCAGCCGTTCCACCTCTTCCGCACCGAGCTGACGGAGGTCGTACGGACCTACGTCGAGGACGAGAAGTACCTGGTCACCCAGGTCTGGAAGCCCGGAGAGCCGGTGCGAGCCCTCAAGCGGACATGATCCTCAGAAGCGGGACTACTCCCACTCGATGGTGCCCGGCGGCTTCGACGTCACGTCGAGGACGACCCGGTTGACGTCCCGGACCTCGTTGGTGATCCGGGTCGAGATGCGGGCGAGGACCTCGTACGGCAGACGCGACCAGTCGGCGGTCATGGCGTCCTCGGAGGACACCGGGCGCAGCACGATCGGGTGGCCGTAGGTGCGGCCGTCGCCCTGGACGCCGACCGAGCGGACGTCCGCGAGCAGGACCACCGGGCACTGCCAGATGTCCCGGTCCAGGCCGGCCGCCGTCAGCTCCTCGCGGGCGATGGCGTCGGCGTCCCGGAGCAGGTCCAGGCGCTCCTTGGTGACCTCGCCGACGATACGGATGCCGAGGCCGGGGCCCGGGAAGGGCTGGCGCTGGACGATCTCCTCCGGCAGGCCCAGCTCCTGGCCGACCATGCGGACCTCGTCCTTGAAGAGCTTGCGGAGCGGCTCGATGAGCTTGAACTCCAGGTCCTCGGGCAGGCCGCCGACGTTGTGGTGCGACTTGATGTTGGCGGTGCCGGTGCCGCCGCCGGACTCGACGACGTCCGGGTACAGGGTGCCCTGGACCAGGAACTCCACGGCCGGGCCCTCGTCGGCGATGATCTCGGCCTGCGCCTGCTCGAAGACGCGGATGAACTCGCGGCCGATGATCTTCCGCTTCTCCTCGGGCTCGCTGACACCCTTGAGCGCGGTCAGGAAGCGCTCCTCGGCGTCCACGACGACCAGCTTGACGCCGGTCGCGGCCACGAAGTCCTTCTCGACCTGCTCGGTCTCGCCCTTGCGCATCAGACCGTGGTCGACGTAGACGCAGGTCAGCTGGTCGCCGATGGCGCGGGCGACGAGGGCGGCGGCGACAGCGGAGTCCACGCCGCCGGACAGACCGCAGATCGCGCGCTTGTCGCCGACCTGCTCGCGGATCGCGGCGACCTGCTCCTCGATCACGTTGCCCGTGGTCCAGGACGGGGTCAGGCCCGCGCCGCGGTAGAGGAAGTGCTCCAGCACCTGCTGGCCGTGCGTGGAGTGCATGACCTCGGGGTGGTACTGGACGCCGTAGAGCTGCTTCTCGTCGTTCTCGAAGGCGGCGACCGGGACGACGTCCGTGGACGCGGTGACGGTGAAGCCCTCGGGGGCGGCGGAGCAGGCGTCGCCGTGCGACATCCACACGTGCTGCTCGGCCGGGGTGCCCTCGAAGAGGGTGGAGGACGTGCGGGAGACATGCAGGTCGGTACGGCCGTACTCACGGGCGCCGGTGTTGTCGACGGTGCCGCCGAGGACCTCTGCCATGAGCTGGAAGCCGTAGCACATGCCGAAGACGGGGACGCCGGCCTCGAAGAGTTCGCGGCCCAGACGGGGGGCGCCCTCCTCGTACACGGACGAGGGGCCGCCGGAGAGGATGATCGCCGCGGGGTTCTTGGCGAGCATGTCCTGGACCGGCATGGTGCTCGGCACGATCTCGCTGTAGACCCGCGCCTCGCGGACACGGCGGGCGATGAGCTGGGCGTACTGCGCGCCGAAGTCGACGACCAGGACGGTGTCGGGGGTGGCGGCAGCGGGAGTCGCTGATGACACGGGGTGCCTTCCGGCGGTCTGGGCGGGGGTCTGTGTCTCCGATTCTAACTGGGGTGCCGACGGGACAGCTCCCGTCGGCCGGGGGGCTCCGCCCGGACCGGCCGTGCAGAAAAGCGCCGTGGCATACTGGCCCCATGCGCAAGCACTCGACCTTCGTCTTTACCTATGGCACCCGGCCCGCCGGCTGCCATGGTCGTGCTGCTTGAGCTGAACGCCAAGCGACTTCCCAGGCGCCCCGGGCCGACAAGGCCCGGGGCGCCTGTCGTTTTCCGGGTTCTGTCGTTCCGGGGCATCCGTCAGTCACCTCACGAGGAGCCCCCATCATGAGCATCGCGGCCACGCCCAGTGCGGACCGGACCATCGCCGACGCCCGCGAGCGCATCGACGCGCTCGACGACCGGATCATCGGGCTCATCCAGGAGCGGATGGCCGTGTCCACCGTCGTCCAGCAGACCCGCATCGCCTCCGGCGGCCGGCGGGTGAACCTCTCCCGCGAGATGGAGATCCTCGGCCGCTACCGCGAGGCCCTCGGCAAGCCGGGCACCGCCCTCGCGATGACGCTGCTGGAGCTGTGCCGGGGTCGCATCTGAGTTCGGTCCCGCTCTCACCCGTACGGCGCGTGACCGGCCCACGGACCGCTTCGTTGATCCCGGTGTCCGTGCCAGCCAGGGGCGGGCCCGACAGAACCACGCGTGGCTCGCTGGAGCGATGAGGTGTACGGGTCGTGCCGTGCACCGTGGGACCTCGCTCCAGAGAAGTGACCGGACGGCAGGGGACAGCAGCCCGGTCACCCAAGAGAACGGTCGGCTCCGGGGACGCCCGGGGCCGACCGGCGGAAAATTGCAAAAATGCACCAGTGCCGGGTCAAACGGTTGCGGATGCCTCGCTCATCCAGCACGATGCGTAGAAAGCCCCCCAAGTCCCCTCGCAGACAACGGCATTGCCCCATCCCCGCCTGTCCGCCCGGGGTCGAGACCACAGGAGAGGTGGCGCAACCCCCCGGCGCCGCCCCCCAGGCACCGGCGCCGCCCTGACGTCGGTGCTGACGAAAGAGGGCCCCGCGGCTCAAGCCCGCGGGGCCCTTTCGTCATGCCCGCACACCCGTCACGCCCACCCCACCCCCCTCACGCGTGACTCACGTCACATAAATATCGCGTGAGGTGGCACAACCGTTCAGGCCACTCGCTGATCAAACCTGCTACCGGATCAAGAAGACGGTAAGAGCGAGGGACCTGCGTTCGGAGGGGGATGCAGGTCCCTCGGTGCTTTCTCCGGTCCGGCTACTTCTTCGGCGGCACCGCCGGGATCCCCAGGAACGGCAGCTTCAGCGCACCGAACGCGTCCGCCGGGACCGCGGGGGTGCGCGGCTCCACCGGCTTCAGGCGTTCGTACGCCGCTCCCTGCGCCGGACGCGGATCCTCCTCGCCCTTGTTCGGCCAGTACGACATGGCCCGCTCGGCCTGCGCGGTGATCGTCAGCGACGGGTTGACGCCCAGGTTCGCCGAGACCGCGGCGCCGTCCACGACCGAGATGCCGGGGTGGCCGTACAGCCGGTGGTACGGGTCGATCACGCCCGTCTCCGGGGAGGCGCCGATGGGGCAGCCACCCAGGAAGTGCGCGGTCAGCGGGGTGCCCATCAGCTCGCCGACGTTGCTGCCCGCGAAGCCGTTGATCTCGGTGGCGAGGGCCGAGGCGGCCTCGGAGGCGGCCTTGATCTGCTTGGGGTTCGGCGCGCCGTGGCCCTGCCGGGCCGTGAGCAGGCCCTTGCCGACGCCGTCGGGCTTCAGGTACGTGGTCAGCGAGTTGTCCAGGGACTGCATCACCAGGCCGATGATGGTCCGCTCCGACCAGCGCCGGTTGGACAGGGAACGGGCGACCAGCACGGGGTGGCGGGCCGCGTTCGCGAGCCAGGCCAGGACGCGCGAGGAGCCCTCGGCGTAGGGGACCTGCAGGATCGACAGGCCGCCCATCGAGTTGGAGCCCTTGCCGTAGCGGACGGGCTCGATGTGGGTGTTCTCGTCGGGGTGGATGGAGGACGTGATGGCGACACCGCGGGTGAAGTCGGCCCTCGCCTCTCCGGTCGCCCTGCGGTAGCGGCGGTTGTCCGTCTGCGCGCCGACCAGCGCCTCGGAGTTGGTGCGGGTCAGATCGCCGAGGCGGGCGGAGAGGTAGGGGAGCTGGCCGCCGGACCTCATGCGGTGCAGCAGGGTCTGGGTGCCGTACGTGCCGGCCGCGATCACGACCCGCCGCGCGGTGAAGAGCCGTCCCTTGCCCTTCTTCTTCTGGTCCGTCGGCAGCGTCGCCACCGCGTAGCCGCCCCGCGAGTCGTCGGTGACGGACACGACCGTCGTCATGGGGTGGACCACCGCACCCGCCTTCTCGGCGAGGTACAGGTAGTTCTCGTTCAGGGTGTTCTTCGCGCCGTGCCGGCAGCCGGTCATGCACTCGCCGCACTCGGTGCAGGCCTTGCGGGACGGGCCCGCCCCGCCGAAGTACGGGTCGTCGACCTGCCCGCCCGGACTCGCCTTCGCCGTCCCGTCGGCGTCCTTGCCGTCGCCGAAGAACACGCCGACCGGCGCCATGTGGAAGGTGTCGCCGACGCCCATCCGCTGTGCCGCCGCCTTCAGGTGCACGTCGGAGGGGGTCATGGTGGGGTTGAGCCGGACGCCGAGCATGCGCCGCGCCTGGTCGTAGTACGGCTTCAGCTCCTCCTGCCAGTCGGTGATGTCCTTCCACTGCGGGTCGTCGAAGAAGGCCTTCGGCGGCACGTAGAGGGTGTTGGCGTAGTTGAGCGAGCCGCCGCCCACCCCGGCGCCCGCCAGCACCATCACGTTGCCCAGCAGGTGGATGCGCTGGATGCCGAACATGCCGAACCTGGGGGCCCAGAGGTAGTTCTTCAGGTCCCACGAGTTCTTCGGGAGGGTGTCGCGGGCGAAGCGGCGGCCGGCCTCCAGGACGCCCACCTTGTAGCCCTTCTCGGTCAGGCGCAGGGCGGTCACCGAGCCGCCGAACCCCGAGCCCACGACGATGACGTCGTAGTCGTACCCGTCCTCGTCCCGGGTCTGGACAGACTTCTCCTGCGACACGTGCTCTCCTCGTCGAGAACGGGGTTGTCTTGCTCTAGCGGAAGCGGAACGCCTTCATGAGGCGGAGACTGCGGCTCATGAAGGCGGCGTACTTCTCGTCGTCCATGCCGAGCGACGGCGCCATCGGCAGCAGCCGCTGCTCGGCCACCGTCTGGGCCTCGGTGTACTTGAGGATGCCCTCGGAGCCGTGGCGGCGGCCGAGACCGGAGTCCTTCATGCCGCCCATCGGGGACTGGACGCTGCCGTAGGCGGGCGCGTAGCCCTCGTTGACGTTCACGGTGCCGGTACGCAGCCGGGACGCGACGTCCTGGCCACGGCGGGCGCTCCTGGTCCACACGGACGCGTTCAGGCCGTACGGCGTGGAGTTGGCGCGCTCGACCGCCTCGTCGTCGGTCTTGAAGCGGTAGACCGACACGACCGGCCCGAAGGTCTCCTCCTCGCACACGGACATGGAGTCCTCGACGCCGTCGAGAACGGTCGGCTCGAAGAAGTACGGGCCGATGTCCGGACGGGCCGCACCGCCCGCGACCAGCTTCGCGCCCTTGGCGACGGCCTCCTGAACGTGCCGTTCGACGGTCTTCAGCTGCCGTTCCCCGACCAGCGAGCCCATGTCGGCGCCGTAGGCGAGGGAGTTGCCGAGCCGCATGCCCCTGGTGCGGGCGGCGAAGCGCTCCAGGAAGGCGTCGGCCACGGACTCGTGGACGTACAGCCGCTCGATGGAGATGCAGAGCTGACCGGCGGAGGAGAAGCAGGCGCGCACGGCCCCGGCGGCGGCCTTCTCGATGTCGGCGTCGTCGAGCACCAGCATGGCGTTCTTGCCGCCGAGTTCGAGGGAGACGCCGACCAGGCGGGCCGCCGCACCTTGCGCGACCTCGCGCCCCGTGCGGGTGGAGCCGGTGAAGGAGACGTAGTCGGCGTGCCGGACGACCTCCGGACCGACGACCGGGCCCTCGCCGAGCACGACCTGGAAGACGTCGGCGGGCAGTCCGGCCTCGATGAGCAGGTCACGTGCCCAGAGCGCGGTGAGGCAGGTCTCGGTGTCCGGCTTCATCACGACCGCGTTGCCGGCGACGAAGGCGGGCAGCGCGTCGCCGACCGACAGCTCCAGCGGGTAGTTCCAGGGGGCGATCTGGCCGACGACGCCGCGCGGGTGGCGGAGTTCGGTGACCTTCGTCAGGGTCGGCATGGCGCCCGCGTGCCGCTTGGGCCGCAGGTAGGCGGGGGCCTTGCGGCCGTAGTGGCGGGCGGCCACCGCGACGGCCTGGACCTCCTCGTGCGCGTGCAGGCGCGCCTTGCCGGTCTCCAGCTGGATGAGGTCGAGGACCTCTGCCTGGCGCTCCAGCACCAGGTCGTGGAAGCGGAGCAGCACGGCGGCCCGCTGCCGTACCGGCGTCCTCTCCCACACCGCCTGTGCGGCGCGGGCGGCCTCGAAGGCCTTGAGCACGTCCTCGGGGGTGGACTCGGGCAGGTCGGCCAGCTTCTCGCCGGTGAACGGCGTGTGGTTGGCGGTACGGCCCGAGCCGACGACGCCCTTGGTCAGCTGGGCCACCAGTTCGGGGGTGACCACGTCGGCGGCGGTGCGGGCGCCTTCGGGGGCGGGCGCGAGGGGGTTGGTACCGGTGATGTCCGGGGCCTGCGAGTCCGTCATGACGCGCAGGGTATGCCGAGGCGAAGGCTTTGGGTACCCGTCGGTAACGGGGATTCACGGAGTGCACACACAACGCCAGTGATCACTGGCAGCAAATGTGCTGATCAGGGCGTTGTCGAGGTGACGATCACTCGGCTCCGGGTTTTTTCGCGAGGAGGAGCCCGAGGGCGGCGAGGGGGGTGCGACGGCGGGGGTCGGGGGTGGGGGCGGGCGGCACGACGACCGGGGCGGAGGACACGGGCCGGGCTTCCGGCTCGGGCCGGGCTTCCGGCTCGGGCCGGGCTTCCCGTTGGTTCTCGGGGGTCGTCTCCGCCGGGGGCAGCACGCCGGCGCACGCCTCCAGCACCGCCGCGACCTGCTCCGCGCCCGGCCGCGCCTCCGGCTCCGGTGCATGCAGCCGGGTCAGCAGCGGGCCGAGCGGGCCGGCCTCCCCGCCCTCGACGGCGGCGGCGAGCAGCGCCCCGAGGGACCACAGGTCGGAGGCGGGACCCGCGCCGGGCCCCGACGCCCGCTCCGGCGCGACGAACTCGGCGGGCCCGTCTCCGGCGTGCCCGTCCCCGATCCCGAAGTCGGTGACGACGACCCGCCCGGTGCCGGACTCGATCAGGACGTTGGCGGGCTTGAGGTCCCGGTGCACGATCCCGACGGCATGCGCGGCCCGGAGCGCCCCGAGGACGGCGAGTCCGACCCGGGCGGCCTCGGCGGGCTCCAGCGGCCCACGTCCGACGGCCTCCCGCAGCGACTCCCCGCGGACCAGCTCCATGACGATCCGGGGAAGTCCGTCCTCGGCGACGACGTCGTACACGGTGACGGCCGAGGGATGCCGTACCCGGGCGGCGGCCCGCGCCTCCGTGCACAGACGGTGCGCGATCCGCCGGCTCTCCTCGTCGCCGGCCGGATCCCCGGGCAGGAGCGGCTCCTTGACGGCGACGTCCCGCCGGCCCTGCTCGTCCCGGGCCCGCCAGACGGTCCCGGACGGGCCGGCGCCCAGGCGTTCCAGGAGCCGGTAGCGCCCACCGATCAACTGTCCGTCGGGCGAGCGTTCGCCGTCTCCAGTCATGTCACATGAGTACCGTGCGCACCACGTCGTTGTCGAAGCGGGCGGTCAGGCGGCCCACCGGTGCAGCGTGAACTCCCCCTTCTCCTTGCGCACTTCGACGGCGCCGGCGCCACCGAAGTGCGCGGGGACGACCAACGCCCGCTCTTCTGCCGCGCGTTCGAGCACTCGGTGCCGGGCCACGGCCGCCTGCCGCGGGTCGAGGCAGAAGCAGCTGCTGCACTCGGGGTGCAGGATCTGCACCGGGCTGTGCAGCAGGTCGCCGACGAACACGGCCCGCTCGCCGCGCGAGGCGAGGCGCAGCACGGAGGAACCCGGAGTGTGCCCGGGGGCGGCCTCCAGGACGAGATGCTCGTCGATGCGGTACTCGCCGTCCCACACCACGGCCTGCCCGGCCCGGTGCACGGGCGCGACGCTGTCCTCGTAGACGAGCCGGTCGTCCACGCGCACGCCGCCCGCGTAGCCGCCCTCGGGCCCGAAGTGGTGGTCGTCCGCGGCCGGCAGGAGGTACTGGGCACCGGGGAAGGACGGTACCCACACGCCGTCGGCGTCACGGGTGTTCCAGCCGACATGGTCGCCGTGCAGATGCGTGTTCACGACGACGTCGACGTCCTGCGGACGGACCCCGGCCCGCTCCAGGCGGTCAAGGAAGTCCCCCTGCCGTCGGTGGAAGAGCGGATTGCCGGGTCGCTCGCGGCCGTTGCCGACGCCGGTGTCGACCAGCACCGTGCGCCCGCCGGAACGCACCACCCAGGTCTGGAGCGCCACCACGGCACGGTCGCCACCGGACTCCCGGTGGTCGGGGACGAGTTCCTGCTCGTGGGCGCTCCACACCTCGGGACCGCAGTCCGGGACGAGGGCCCCGGCGGGCACGTACGGCCCCCGCCACTCGACGATACGGAGCACCTCGACGTCGCCGACCCTGAAGCTCTGCACTTTGTCATCAGCCATACCGATGACCCTAGGAGCCCGGACTGAACGTCCCAATGCTCATTTGGCTCTGTCCAATACGCTGTTGTCTCATGGATGTGGTGAGCGATGCGATCTCGGCGGTCCGGTCCGGCCGGCCGTCCTCGAACCGGTTGCGGGTGCGCGGCAGCTGGAGCGTCCGGCTCGCGCCGTACGAGGGGGCGGGCTTCCATGTCGTCCTGAGCGGCGCGTGCCGGCTCGTGCCGGACGGGGGCGGCGACCCGGTGCCCCTGAACACGGGGGACGTGGTGCTGCTGCCGCACGGGGCCGGACACGTGCTGGCGGACCGGGCGGCGGGGGCGGCCGAGATCCGGCGGGCGGTGCCGTTCGAGGAGGTGCGGGACGAGGAGGTGCGGGACACGGACGTACGGCTTCCCGGGTCCGGCCCCGGTGTCGAGCTGCTGTGCGGCAAGTACCGTCTCGACCGCAGTCGCACACACCCGCTGCTGGCGGAGCTGCCGCAGGTGGTGCACCTGCCGCACCGGGTCGGTGACCATCCCGAACTGCGCACCGCCGTCGACCTGCTGGCACGCGAGCTGGACGAACGCCGGCCGGGCGCCTGCCTGGCCCTGCCGAGCCTGCTGGACCTCCTGCTGATCTACATGGTCCGCGCCTGGATGACCCGGGCGGAGACGGGCGCGTGGCCGGCGGTGCTGAACGACCCGGTCACGACGGCGGCGCTGCGGGCCCTGCACTCCGATCCGGCCGCCCCCTGGACGGCCGACCGTCTGGCCTCGGAGGCGGGCGTCTCGCGCGCCACCCTGTCCCGCCGCTTCACCTCGCTGGTCGGCCGCCCGCCGATGGCGTACCTCACCTGGTGGCGCCTGACCCTGGCGGCGACCCGGCTGCGCGACTCCGACGTGCCCCTGGCGACGGTGGCCCGGGAGACCGGCTACGGCAGCCCGTACGCCCTCTCGCACGCTTTCAGCCGGGAGTTCGGGACCACACCGGGGCGGTACCGGGAGGGGGTCCGGGCCGACGGGCCCGTCCTCACGGCTTCGTGAGTTCCAGGTTCGCGATCGCCGCCTTCGCCACCTCCCGGCCCCGGGCGGTGAAGTCGCCCCTGCCCGGGTAGCCGACGGTGAGCCGGTACAGGTCGCCGGACCTGGTGCGGTAGTAGAAGATCTGGATCTCCCGCGGGCGCGGGTTCTCGCTGTCGTCGGTGGTGAAGGCGACGGTGTTCGTGGCGGCCGGCCGGCCGCGGTACTCGGCGTTGTCGTCCGGGTGCGTCCGCGCTCCCTTGGCCATGCCGAGGGTGTAGTCGCCCTCGTTCTTGAACCTCTCGTCGTCGGCGCGCATCTGGGCCACGGCGTTGCTCTTGATCTCCTTGAGGGAGTCCTCCGACTTCCTGGTCAGGTCGAGGACGACCGAGATACCGCCGCTCCAGTCCGTGTACGACACCCAGCTCTTGTCGGTGGCGTTCTTGTCCGGGCGGCCCGCCTGGTAGGCCTCGGGGACGGCGAGGGTGGCGCCCAGCTTCGGGTCCGCCCGCTTCGCCCAGCCGTCGGGGAGCGGGCCGGCGAAGGGGTCGGCGAGGACGAGGTATCCGGCAGCGGCGGCCGCGACCACGGCGGCGCCCACGCCCAGCCAGACCTTCCGGCCCGGCCGCCCGGAGCGGGTGGCGGGCTCGGCGCCCCGGACCTGCTGGATGGGTTCCGGCGCCGGCGGGTCGGCGGCCGCCTCCAGCAGGGCGCGGACCTGCGCCGCCGTCGGGCGGCGGGCCGGGTCCTTCTGGAGCAGGCCGTCGATGACCTCGGCCAGCGGGCCCCGCGCGGCGGCGGGCGCGGCCGGGGCGGCGTTGAGGACGGACTGCAGGGTGGCCGGGGTGTTGCTGCGGCGGAACGGGGAGACGCCCTCGGTGGCCGTGTAGAGGACCACGCCCAGGGACCACAGGTCGCTCGCCGGGCCGGGGCGCTGCCCCAGCACCCGTTCCGGCGCGATGTACTCGGGCGAGCCGACGAAACCGCCCGTGTCGGTCAGGTTCGTCTCGCCCTCGATCTGTGCGATGCCGAAATCCGTGAGGACGACCCGGTCGTACCGGCCCAGCAGCACGTTGTCCGGCTTCACGTCCCGGTGCAGGACGCCCGCCGCGTGCGCCGCCTCCAGCGCGCCGAGCACCTGCAGACCGGTCCGGGCCGCCTCGCGCGCGTCCAGCGTGCCCTCCTGGAGCGCGTCGCCCAGCGAGCGTCCGCGCACCAGCTCCATCACGATCCACGGGCGGTCGTCGACGACCGCGACGTCGTACACGTCTACCACCGCGGGGTGGTCGAGCCGGGCCGCCGCGCGCGCCTCGCGGCGCATCCGCTCGAAGGCGTTGGCGCGTTCCCGCTCGGGAAGGTGGTCCGGGACCCTGGGCTCCTTGACGGCGACCTCGCGGTCCACCATCTCGTCCTTGGCCCGCCACACGGTGCCCATCCCGCCGTGGCCGAGCTTGGCGAGCAGCCGGTACCGCCCGGCGATCAGCCGCCCGGCCCCCTGGGCGGGCAGCGCCGGAGGCTGCGGGCCCGGGTTCGGGCTCGGCGGTTGCAGAACAAAACTCGTCGTGTCGTCGGCCGTGCGGCCGACTCCCCCGTCACTGCTCATGGTTCATCCATATCGCGCCATGAGCGCGCCAGCCACAGGGAACGCGAACCGGTCACGAAGCCGTGACCGAGAAGGTGTCCACGGCCACGTCGAAGTACTCCCGGGCCTCCTTGACCTTCCCCACCGGCGCCGACACCCACACGTCGTACATCCGGCCGCCCTCCTCCCAGCACACGTCGTAGGTGTGGCGGGCGCCCTCGGCCGTGCTGAAGCCGTTCCAGGTGAACTCCCAGAGAGCGGCGGGGTGTCCGGCGTGCGTGGTCGTGGTGACCCGGCCGTCGTGGTAACCGGGGTTGGTGCTGGGCCCGTCGGCCGCCGACCGGTTCATCACGCCGGTGGGACCGCCCGGCTCGGGCGCGGCGACCTTGATGCCGAGGCGGAAGGTCTGCCCCGGGGAGAGGTAGAAGACCCGCTCGCCCTGGCTTTCGCGGGTGAAGTCCTCCGGCACGGCGAGGGAGAAGCCGGCCGGGTCCCTGGCGCTGCGGTAGCCGGAGGGAGCGGTGTGCGTGGTGGAGGCCGCCGGTGCGCTGCTCGCGGTGGACTTCGGGGCACCGGTGGTCGGGGAGCTGCCGGTGGACGGGGAACTGCCGGTGGGTGCCGTCGGGCTGGTCGCCGTTCCGCTCGGGGTGCCGCCGCCTGCGCCGCCGCCCTGTTTCAGCAGCAGCGCCGTCGCCGAGACGCCGGCGCCGGCCACCGCGGCCACCAGCAGCGCGGCGATCAGCACCCCGCGCGCGGACTGGCGTGCCGCCGGGGGCTGTTCGGCGGTCGGCGCGGGCGGGGTGAGCGGCCCGCGCGGCATGTCGTGCTCGGTGGGCGTGTAGGGGGTCACGGGGGCACGGCCTCTGGAGTCGCCCAGCCGGGGCGTACGGCCTCTGGAGTCACCGGTCCTGGGGGTACGGCCCCTCGTGTCACCGCTCCGGAGTGTGCGGGCCGAGCCCGGTGTGCCGCCCGGTGCGGCCGGGGTGCGGCCCGTCTCCAGGTACGTCCGCAGCATCCGCTCGGCCTCCGCCGCGCCCAGCCGCCGGTCGGGGTCGCGCTCCAGCAGGCCGAGCACGACGGGCAGCAGCGGCTCGGCCTGCGCGGGTGGCCGGATGTCGGCGGCGACGACGGCGTGCAGGATGCCGCCGAGCGAGTCGCGGCGGAACGGCGACTCGCCGCTGAGCGCCGTGCACAGCAGCGCGCCCACCGACCACAGGTCGGACTCCGGCCCGGTACGGACGCCGGACATCCGTTCTGGGGAGGTGTACTCCGGCGAGCCGACGAAGGAGCCGGTCTCGGTGAGCGTGGTGGCGCCCGCGACCTGTGCGATGCCGAAGTCGGTGAGCACGACCCGGTCGGTGTCGGAATCGATCAGCACGTTCGCCGGTTTGATGTCGCGGTGCAGCACCCCGGCCGCGTGCGCGGTGCGCAGCGCGCTCAGCAGGTCGACGGCGATCCGGGCGGCCTCCGCGGCGTCGACCGGCCCACCTGCGGCGATGCGGTCGGCGAGCGAGCCGCCGTCGATCAGCTCCATGACGATGTACGGCCGTTCGTCCTGCTCGACCACGTCGTGCACGACGATGATGTGCGGGTGCCGCAGCTGCGCCACCGCCCGCGCCTCGCGGAAGGTGCGCTCCCGGCGGCGACGGGCGTCGTCGTCCGTGAGGGAGTCGTCCGGAGCCAGCTCCTTGACCGCCACCTGACGGCCCAGCAGCTCGTCGGCGGCCCGCCATACGACGCCCATTCCGCCGCGCCCGATCCGCGCCAGTAGGCGGTAACGGCCCGCGATCACACGGAAGTCGTCCCCCTCGGATCCCATGAGCCCCATCATGCCGCACCGGCCGCACGCCTTCCGGGGCGGTCATCGGCCAAGCCTCGGGGACTCAGCCGGAGTTCGGCTGCCAGCCCTGCAGGACCCGCTTGAACTGCTTGTTCGTCGTCGCCCAGTCGGCGGCGGGCGACGACATGTAGATGGCGTACTCGACGCCCTCGCGCGAGAAGTACGTCTCCTCGACGGCGTGCCGCGGGCCGGCCACGTAGGGCGGTACCGTCTTCTGCGCGGTCCAGGTGTACTCCCACAGCGATCCCTTGCAGTCGCGGTAGGTGTTCTGGTGCATGGTCACGGTCTTGTAGTCGATCAGCCGCTGGAGCTGCTGTTCCAGGTCCTTCTGGTGCTGGAAGGGGTCGGCGAAGTCCGGGTCGGTGTCGATGGCGATGCGGACGAAGTGCACGCCGCCGTCGGGCGAGTAGTCGACCTGCTTGAGGTCGCCGTCATTCTGGTACACCTTGCGCGTCCAGCCCTTGGGCAGGGAGAGGCTGAAGCCCAACGGGTCGTTCTGGCGCACCCAGCCGTCGCCGACCGCGCTCCCCGGACCCGGGCTGCTCCTGCCCGAGGTCGCGGGCGCCGGGCTCGCCCCGCCGCCCGTCTCGGTGTCCTGCTGCATCGTGCCCCACTGCTTGTAGGCCACCGCGGCGCCACCGCCGAGCACGGCCGCGAGGGCGACGACCAGCGCGAGCGTGCGCAGACGGCGCCGGGGGCGGGGGCGGGCGCGAGCCGGTGCGGCGGGCCCCACCATGGTCGGGTCCATCCCCTGCGGTCCCACCGCCGTCGGACCGGTGACGGAGCGCCCCTCGGCACGCGGCCCGGAACCGTGCCCCGAAGTGCCGGCCCCGGAGGTGTACGAATCACTGCCGTACGAGCCGCCGCCGTACGACCCGCCGGTGCTCACGCCCCGGCCCTGGGTCGGGACGAACGCCTGTGCGGCGCTCGGCCGACGGCCCTCCGCCGCCTCGGCGAGCAACTGCTCCGTCTCCTCGGCGCTCGGCCGCTGGGCCGGCTCCTTGCGCAGCAGGGCGGTGATGACGGGGCCGAGCGCACCCGCGTGGCGGGTCTCCTCCGCGTCCTCCTCGACGACCGCCTGCATGGTGCTCAGCGGCGAGGTGCGGCGGAACGGCGAACGTCCCTCGACCGCCGTGTACAGCGTGGCGCCGAGCGCCCACAGGTCCGAGGACGGGCCGGGGTCGTGACCGCGCACCCGCTCGGGCGCGAGGTAGTCGACCGAGCCGACGACCTCACCGGTGCGGGTGATGGTGGTGTCGCCCTCGATCTGGGCGATGCCGAAGTCGGTGAGCAGCACCCGGCCGTCCTCGCCGAGCAGTACGTTGCCGGGCTTGACGTCCCGGTGCAGCACGCCCGCGGAGTGCGCGGCGCGCAGCGCCCGCAGCACCCACAGGCCGATCCGGGCGGCCTCGCGCGCGTCGAGCCGGCCGCGGTCCTTGACCGCGTCGGCCAGCGAGCGGCCCTCGACCAGCTCCATCACGATCCACGGGCGGCCGTCGTGTTCGAGCACGTCGTGGACGGTGACGACGGCGGAGTGGTTGATCCGCGCGGCGGCGCGGGCCTCCGCCCGGGTGCGGGCGAGCAGAACGGCCTGGTCGCTCTCGGAGACGTAGAGCGCGGCGGTCAACTCCTTGACGGCCACTGCCCGGTGGAGCACCTCGTCGTGGGCGCGCCACACCCGGCCCATGCCGCCGCTGCCGATGGAATCGGCGAGCCGGTAGCGGCCCGCTATCAGCAGGCCCTGCATCTGATTCACGTTGCCCCGCAATGCTCTTGACAGGCTCAGACTAAGGACCGGCCTGCCCGCTGGGAACAAGCGGGGGGCCAAGGAAACCGCACTGTGACGGTTGTCGCTTCTCCTCGCGAACGGGAACCGAATCCTCGGTCGCCCGACCGGTATACACGGCGCTCAACGCGTGTAGCGGTACGTCGCCGTAGCCTGCTCGTACAGCCGCGTCACCGTATCCCGCTCGGCCTCCGGACCCCGGACCTGGACGATGTGGTAACGGCCGTTCAGCAGGATCGCCATGTTGCGCACGTAAAGGTCGCGTCCCTGCCCGTCGGTCCAGGTGAACTGGCCCTCGGCCATGGTCCGTCCGCCCACCTCGATGGTTCTCAGGCCGGTGGCCGTGGCCCAGCTGGAGTCCCGGTACGGCTGCAGTTCGCGCTCCTTGTCCCGCTGGTAGACCATCGGATCGCTGCCGCCCGCCGAGGCGCTGTCCCGTCCCGGTACGAGGATCAGCTCGAAGTTCCCGTGCGAGTAGACCACCTGGCCGCTGCCGTTCTTGGGCGTGCGGTCCCAGCCCTTGGCGACGGCGACCTTGAAGCCCTCCGGGTCGGTGCGCAGGGTGAACCCGTCGGCGACGGAGGGATCGCCGCCGGTCTGTGTCTCGGTGGCGGGCTCGGACGCCGAGGGACTGCCGCTCGCGGTCTGCCCGGAGGACGGCTGCCCGGCGCGGGACGGCGCGGGGCTCGCCTCCCCGGCGCTGCCGGTACGGTCGCTGCCCGCCGCGCCGCTCTCCCCCTGCTTCGGCATGAAGAGCACCGCGTACGCCACCGCCCCGGCCAGCAGGAGCAGTATCAGCAGGAGCAGCGTCCGGCCGAGGCTGCGCGGGGAACGAACCGCCTCGTCCCGGGCCCGCTTGTGCCGGCCGTGCGGATGGGGCGCGGGCATCCCGGCGCGCCGCCGCCGCACCAGCTCACCGCGACGCCGGACGATCGGCAGCCGTCTCGGGTCGGCGGGCGGGACGGGGACGACATGGGTGCCGGCGTCCGGCTCGGGCGCCGAGCGCACCAGCGAGCGCAGCCAGCCGCTCAGCTCCTCGAAGTCCAGCCGGTCGGTGGGGTCCTGGCGCAGCAGCGACTCCACGACCGGGCGCAGCGGACCGCATTCCTCGGCGAAGGCGGGCGGCTCCGCGCACACCAGCTGCACCAGCTCGGCCGTGGACTCCTCGGGGTAGGGCGCATGCCCCTGCACGGCCCGGAACAGCAACGCCCCGAGGGCCCACAGGTCGGTGGCGGGCCCGATCGGCGCCGCCAGCTGCCAGTTCTCGTGCACGGGCCCGGCCTGCTCCGGCGCCCATCGCTCGGTCACCGGCCCCACGACGGTCATCCGCACCTGCCGTGCCCGCTCGGCCGCGAGCGCGGTGGCGGGACCGCGGCGCACGGCTCCGGCGCCGTGCTCGTCCCAGCGGGCGGCACCGGTGGCCGGGGTGAGGGCCGCGCCTGCGGGGAGGGCGGGGGGCTGTCCGGGAACGGGGGCACCCCGACCTGTGCCGCGCGGCTGACCGGCAGGCGCCTGACCGGGTACGGGCAGCCGGCCCGCGTCGGGTGCTGCGCCGGGACGCCACTCCCCGGGCGGCAGGACGGGTCGCCGTCCGTCACCGCCCGGCTCGGCCGGCGTACCTGCGGGGCCCGAGCGCGGTGCGGCGCCGTGCCAGGAGGAGCCGTGCACCCCGTAGGGGTCGGCGATACGGCCGGGCGGTGCGGCGGCCTGGCCGGAGGAGTACGGCGGCTGCACCGTGCCGTCGGCCGCGGCCTCGCCGTCGGCGGGCGGGCGGGCTCCGGGCAGGGCGGCGTGGCCGTTCTGCCGGGCTTCCTGCACCCGGGCCGCGGCCCGGGCTCCCGCACGGTAGGCGGCGATGGCCCCGGCCCGCGCGGCACGGATGTCGTCGCCGCTCTCCAGGGCCCGTCGGCCCGCAGGTCCGGGGACGGCGGCTTCACCCGACGCCCCGTTCGTGCCCGGCACCGGCAGCCCACCGGCGGCCCGTGCCTGGATCGCGGCCCGCCGCGCGGCCTCGGGATCCGCGTCGGGCGACGGCACAGGTCCCGAAGCGTCCACAGAGCCGCTCACCGCACCGGCCGGGACACCGCCGCCTGCGGCACCCCGCCCGCCGTCGCCACCGGGACCCCGGCCGGCGGAGTCACCGAAGCCCTGGCCACGGGAGCCGCCGGGCCCCTGCCCGCGCCGGCCCTGTCCGCCCGTGCCGACGCCCTCAGCGGCACCGCCGCCCG
The DNA here is from genome assembly GCF_056434245.1 of Streptomyces sp. NPDC044064. Classification (NCBI taxonomy): domain Bacteria; kingdom Bacillati; phylum Actinomycetota; class Actinomycetes; order Kitasatosporales; family Streptomycetaceae; genus Streptomyces; species Streptomyces sp. NPDC044064. The sequence continues at coordinate 57,559 of NZ_JBWKFN010000003.1, read as the reverse complement.
GCCCGAGGGCCCCTGCCGGCCCTTCCTGGCCCTGCTGCCCGTCCGGAACCGGCACCGGGTCGTACCCGCACAGCGCCTCCTCCGCCGCACCGACCGCCAGGCCGGTCAGCATCACGCGGCCGTCGTCGCAGACGAGGACCGTGCGGGCGGTGATGTTGCGGTGCACCCAGCCGTGGCCGTGCAGGACACGCAGCGCCATGAGGACGTCGGAGGCGACCTCGGCCGCCCGGTACGGCGTCAGCGGCTGCTCGGCCAGCAGCGCGGACAGCGGACGTGCGGCCACCCACTCGCTCACTATCCACAGCGAGCCGCCCTCGGCGAACACGTCGAAGACCTGGTCCAGCCGCGGATGGTCGGGGATGCTCGCGGCCGCCTGCGCCGCCTCGACGGCCCGCCGCACCGCGGGGTCCGAGGGGCGGCGGGTGGCGGTCCGGGCCGCCGGGGTACGACGCGCCCCGCGCTCACGGGCGGTGAACCCCTCGGGCAGCCCGTCCGCGTCGAGCACCTCGGCCTCGACGACCTCCGGCAGCGGCACCTGACGGACCAGCACTTCCTGCCCGCTGTAGGTGTCGAAGGCCCGGGTCTCGGTCAGTTCGTACTCGTCGGAGGGCGGCAGCGGCAGGCGGTAGCGGTCGGCGAGCACCCGGCCCGCATAGTCGTCCACGTTGCCTCCCCCGACCGCCCGGTCGTTCACATCCGTTCCCGTACGGGCCGTTGCGCAGCCACAATCCGGCTCCGTACGGTCCGCAACCATTCACGATACGTGCCGGAGGCAAGTCGCATTGAGGGGATGACGGATTCTCACGGCCCCAAACAGGGCTCGTTCACATCACGACTTGGGCTCGAACGACGTCGTCAGCGTCTTCCAGGTGGCCTTGCGCAGCGGGCTGTTCCACGCCGCGGCCTTCGCCGTGTACATCAGCCCGTACCCGAGGCTGCCGTTCACCACGAACCCCCGGTCGATCGAACGGTACTTGGTGCCGCCCTCCACGTAGGTGAACTCCCAGTCGGCCGTGTTCCAGCTGCGGTAGTCCACCTGGGCTATGCGGATCTTCCGGTACTGGGAGCGGTACATGTAGCGCTCCTGGTTCTTCCAGTCCGCCACCGGGTCGTCCTTGGGCGTGCTGGTCCAGCCGACGAGCAGCATCTGCCCGTTCGGCCCGGTGTAGCGGTCTCCGGCCTGGCCGGTGGACTTGAACCTCCACCCCTTGGGGAGTCCGATCGAGTACCCCTGGGTGCCCTTTCGGGTCGACTCCGCCGGTGCGCCGCCGCCGCTCTTCGAGCCGGACGAGCCGGACGAGCCGGAATCGTCATCGTCGCCCGCCTGGCTCGCGCCCGTCTCCGTCGCCGAACCGGTCGTGGCGGAGGCCGAGGTGTTCCCGTCCGTCCTGGCGTCGCCGTCGGTGCCGTTCTTGCCGCCCGGGCCCTTGTCCTGCTTGGTGGAGGCGCTGGCGCTGGCCGCGCTCCTGGCACCGCCGTTCCTGCTGCCCTTGCCGTCGCCGCCGTTGAGCACGATGGTCAGCACGGTGCCGATCACGGCGAGCACGACCACCACCGCGATGATCACCAGCGTCCGCCTGGGCACCACGTCGGTGAGCGGAGCTCTCGGCACCGGCCGCGGCGACAGGTCCAGGTCCGGCGGCGGCACCACGGGCCACCCGGAACTCGGCTTGTTCGCGCTGGAGTTCGGCGTGGCGGAAGCCTGGGCCGGGACGGTCGGCCGGCCGGTTGCCCCGGCACCCGTGCCCGAACCGCTCTCCGCGGCCGGCTTGCCGCCGGTGCCCGCAGCCGCCGTACCGCCACCGCTCTTGGCGCGCGCGGACGACGAGGAGCCCGCCGCCCCGGCAGCCTTGCGGACCGAGCGCAGCGCCCCGCGCAGCTTCTCCCCGGCCTCCTCGCCCCGCTTGCCCTCGCGCCCCTCGGGCTGCGCCGGCAGCGGAACCACCCGGGTGGCGTCCATCGCCTCCGGCTCCGGCGCGTGGATGACCTTGTTGAGCATCGCCCGGGCCCCGGCGTCGTCGAGCCGCTGGGCCGGGTCCTTGGTGAGCAGGCCGTAGATGACGTCCCGGAGCGGACCCGCGTTCTTGGGCTCCTCCAGGGGCTCGGTCATCACCGCGGTCAGCGTGGCGATCGCGGAACCCTTGTCGTACGGCGGCAGACCCTCGACCGCCGCGTACAGCAGGCCGCCCAGCGACCACAGGTCGGCCGCGGGTCCCGGCTTGTGCCCGCGGGCGCGCTCCGGGGAGATGTAGGAGGGAGCGCCGACGAGCATGCCGGTGGAGGTGATGGACGGGTCTCCCTCGACCTGCGCGATACCGAAGTCGGTGAGCACGACCCGGCCGTCCTCGGCGATGAGCACGTTGGACGGCTTCACGTCACGGTGCAGGATGCCCTCGCGGTGCGCGGAGCGCAGCACGTCGAGGATGGCCAGCCCGACCTCGGCGGCACGCCTGGGCTCCAGCAGGCCGTCCTCGCGGATGGCCTCGGCGAGGGACTTACCCTCGACCAACTCCATGACGATCCAGGGCCGGTCGTCCTCCTCGACCACGTCGAAGACCGTCACCGCGCTGTTGTTGCGGATCCGGGCGATCGCCTTGGCCTCGCGCAGGGTGCGCGTGATCAGGCGCCGCTTCTCCTCCTCATCGATGTTCGACGGGAACCGCAGCTCCTTGACGGCGACCGTCCGGCCGAGGGTCTCGTCCTCGGCACGCCACACCGTGCCCATGCCGCCGCGGCCCAGCACGTCACCCAGCCGGTACCGCCCGGCGAGGAGACGACGCTCGCTCTTGTCCTGACGAGTCTCCTGACGAGATGTGCCCGCCCGCTCCGCCTCCGACATGCGTCCCCTCATGCAACCCGCCCTGACAGAGCCTCCATTGTCTCTCACCCGACAAGTGGCCGACGCCCAGGGTGCCCCTGAACCCGTCCCGGACTCCGCGCACCGCAACACCCACTGAAGGTGAGCTTCCGCTTACCGGGATGATGGACCCGAGCAGAGAGGAGCCCGGATGCCGACGCTTCGGACAGTCCTGTCCATACCGGCGCTGCTGGCCCTGCTGCTCGCCTGCGCCACCTCCCCCGCGGACTCGGCGTCCACCGCCACGGACTCGGTCCTCCCGCTGCTGGTCACCCGGGGCGGGGCGCCCGCCGCGGGCCTGCTGGCCCTGGACGCGAACCGCTTCCACTACTCGGCCGCCGGTCCGGGCATGGCGCGCGCCGACCACTTCCGCGCCGGCAGCGTCACCAAGACCTTCGTCGCCACGGTCGTGCTGCAACTGGCCGCGGAACACCGGCTGTCTCTGTCGGACACCGTGGAGCGGCACCTGCCGGGACTGCTCCGCGGACGCGGCACCGACGGACGGCACATCACCCTGCGCGCCCTGCTCACCCACACCAGCGGGCTCGCCGACTTCACCCGGGCCACCCGGGGGACCGTCCCCCTGACCCCGCCTCAGGCCGTACGCGTCGCCCTCGCCCTCCCTCCGGCCCGCCCGGGCCGCTACGCCTACTCCAGCACCAACTACGTCCTGCTCGGCATGGCCGTCCGGCAGGTCACCGGCCACTCGTACGCCACCGAGGTCCGGCGCCGGATCATCGCTCCGCTCGGCCTTGCGGACACCTCCCTTCCCGGATCCCGCACGTCACTTCCGCCGCCGCACGGCCGCGCCTACACCGCCGACGGCTCCGACGTCACCCGGCTCGACCCGCGCGTGGCCGGCGCGGCGGGTGAGCTGGTGACCACGCTGGCCGACCTGGACCGCTTCTACGCGGCCCTGCTCGGCGGCCGGCTGCTGCCCTCGCACTGGCTGCGCGAGATGCTCAACACCCGTGCCGCGCATGGCGCGTACGGCATGGGGATCTTTCCGGCAAAGCTCCCGTGCGGCATCACGGTGTGGGGACACAACGGCCGGATATCCGGGAGCTACGTGCGCACCGCGGCCACCGCCGACGGCCGGCATGTCCTCACCTTCCGTGTGAACACGGACGCGGTCGCAGATCCCCGGCTCGAACCGGCCCTGCTCTCCGCCGAGTTCTGCCCTCGCACCCGGTAGAACGCACCGGTTCCGAACGAAGATCCCGGTTCGCGACACTCGTTCGAGTGAAAGTCGGAGGTGGGCCGCCGTCAGCCCACCTCGGGCTCAGCCCACCTCAGCCCAGCCCACCTCAGCCCAGCCCACCTCAGGCTCGGCTCGGCTCAGCTCAGCGGCACGATGTCCGGCGCCCCCAGCCTCGCCGCGTCCGCCGTCAGGTCGTCCGGCTGGAGCTGGGACTCCCGCTCGGCCTCGACCCGCTTCTCGTAGTGCTCCACCTCGCGCTCGATCTGGTCCTTGTCCCAGCCGAGCACGGGCGCCATCAACTCGGCGGCCTCACGGGCGCTGCGGGTGCCCCGGTCGAAGGTCTCGATCGAGATGCGGGTGCGGCGGGTGAGCACGTCGTCCAGGTGCCGGGCGCCCTCGTGCGAGGCCGCGTACACGACCTCGGCGCGCAGATAGTCGTCGGCGGCATGCAGCGGCTCGCCCAGCGCGGGGTCGGCGGCGATGAGGTCCAGGATCTCCTCGGCCATCGAACCGTACCGATTCAGCAGGTGCTCCACCCGGACCACGTGCAGTCCGGTGCGGGCCGCGATCCGCGCCCGCGCGTTCCACATCGCCCGGTAGCCCTCCGCGCCCAGCAGCGGGATCTCCTCGGTGACGCAGTCGGCGACACGCATGTCGAGGCCGTGCACCGCCTCGTCGACGGCGTCCTTCGCCATCACCCGGTACGTCGTGTACTTCCCGCCCGCCACGACCACGAGGCCCGGCGCCGGATGCGCCACGGTGTGCTCGCGGGACAGCTTGCTGGTGGCGTCGGACTCGCCGGCCAGCAGCGGACGCAGGCCCGCGTACACGCCCTGCACGTCGTCGCGGCTGAGCGGGACGGCGAGCACCGAGTTGACGTGTTCCAGCAGGTAGTCGATGTCGGCGCTGGAGGCGGCCGGGTGGGCCTTGTCCAGGTCCCAGCCGGTGTCGGTGGTGCCGACGATCCAGTGCCGGCCCCAGGGGATGACGAACAGGACCGACTTCTCCGTGCGCAGGATCAGACCGGTGGTGGAGTGGATGCGGTCCTTGGGCACGACCAGGTGGATGCCCTTGGAGGCGCGGACGTGGAACTGGCCCCGCTCCCCCACCATGGCCTGCGTGTCGTCGGTCCACACACCGGTGGCGTTGACGATCTGCTGGGCGCGGATCTCGTACTCCCCGCCGCCCTCCACGTCCTGCACCCGGGCGCCGACCACCCGCTCGCCCTCGCGCAGGAACCCGGTCACGCGGGCCCGGTTGGCCACCTTCGCGCCGTAGGACGCCGCCGTGCGCACCAGGGTCGCCACATAGCGGGCGTCGTCCATCTGCGCGTCGTAGTACTGGAGGGCGCCGACCAGGGCGTCCTTCTTCAGGCAGGGGGCGACGCGCAGGGCGTGACGGCGGGTCAGGTGGCGGTGCAGCGGCAGACCCCGGCCGTGTCCGCGGGCCATGGACATCGCGTCGTACAGGGCCACGCCCGAGCCCGCATACAGGCGCTCCCAGCCCTTGTGCTGCAGCGGGTAGAGGAATGGCACCGGTTTGACCAGGTGCGGGGCGAGCCGCTCCAGGAGCAGGCCGCGCTCCTTCAGGGCCTCGCGGACCAGGGCGAAGTCGAGCATCTCCAGATAGCGCAGGCCGCCGTGGACGAGCTTGCTCGATCTGCTGGAGGTGCCGGAGGCCCAGTCGCGGGCCTCGACCAGGCCGGTGGACAGACCGCGGGTCACGGCGTCCAGTGCGGTCCCGGCGCCGACCACTCCGCCGCCGACCACCAGCACGTCCAGCTCGCGCTCCGCCATCGCCGCCAGTGCCTCGGCGCGCTGCGCCGGACCCAGAGTCGCTGTCCTCACCGCTGCCTCCCGCTGTCGAAGAACTCGCTCGCGTCGGCCGCACCCGGGTGGGCGAAGCCCCGGTTCATCCCCTCCTCATGCCCAAATTCTGACCGGCTTGCCCGACTTCAGCCACCACGGGCTTCCAACCTGTGGACAACACGAACACAACCCCCGGAAGACACACGAACACAATCCCACATAACGGTCATATTTACTCCTAGTGTGACAGTGCGCTCGCTCTGGCAGTCCACAGCGGTTGCGCATCTGTCCCGCTTCGGTTACTGGGAAGGACGGGCCCACGCCATGCCCGCAGATCTCGCCGTCATCGGACTCGGTCCCTGCGGCCTGCCGCTCGCCCAGGCCGCCGTCGCCGCAGGCATCCCGACCATCGGGTACGCCACCGGCCCCGAGGCGGGTTCGCTCAGCCCGGCGGAGCTGCGGCGGATGCACGCGGCCGGCTTCCGGCCCGCCACCGACCCGGCCCAGCTCGGCCGGGTGCGCACCGCCGTGATCTGCGCGCCCACCCCGCGCGGCGCCGACGGCGGGGTCGACCTCGGCCAGGTGGAGGCCGCCGCCCGCACCCTGGCGGAGCGGCTGCGCCCGCACACCACGGTCATCCTGGAGTCGCCCGTGCTCCCCGGAACCACCGAGAAGTTCCTGCGCCCCCTGCTGGAGGAGGGCTCGGGGCTGCGCGCCGGCCGCGACTTCCACCTCGCCTACTCGCCCAGCCGCGTCGACCCCGGCAACCGTGACCGCACCCCCGCCGGCACGCCGAAGGTCATCGGGGGTCTCACCCCCGCCTGCACCGAGTCGGCCGCGGCCTTCTACGGACGGCTCACCGACAAGGTGGTACGCGCGCGCGGACTGCGCGAGGCGGAGGCCGTGCAGGTCCTGGAGACCAACTACCGCCACGTCAACATCGCGCTGGTCAACGAGATGGCCGTCCTCTGCAACGAGCTGGGCGTCGACCTGTGGGACGTCATCCGCTGCGCGGAGACCAAGCCGTTCGGCTTCCAGGCGTTCCGGCCGGGCCCGGGCGTCGGCGGGCACGGCGTCCCGCAGGACCTCAGCGGCCACGCGAGCCGCACGCTGCGCATGGTGGAGCTGGCCCAGCAGGTCAACCACCGCATGCCCCGGTACGTCGTCCAGCGCGCCGCCACGCTCCTGAACGAGCACGGCAAGTCCGCGCGCGGTGCCCGCGTCCTGCTCCTCGGCGTCACCTACAAGCCCGACCTCGCCGACCTGCAGGGCACCCCCGCCCGGGAGATCGCCGTCCGCCTGATGGAACTGGGCGCCTCGGTCAGCTACCACGACCCGTACGTGCCGTCCTGGAGCGTCCTGGACCGCCCGGTCCCCCGTGCGGACTCCCTGTACGAGGCGGCCGCCGACGCCGACCTGACGATCCTGCTCCAGCAGCACCGGACGTACGACCTGCAGGGCCTGTCGGTGAAGGCCCAGTTGCTGCTGGACACCCGAGGGGCCACACCCACGGGGGCTGCGCACCGTTTGTGAGCCCGCCCCGCGCGGCCGGCCCCGGGAGGCCCGGGAAGCCCAAAAGCGAAACGAAACGGCCCACCGGTCGGACCGGTGGGCCGTTCGTCAGACCCGACGGATCACCGGGCCGAGTGCTCGTAGCGGTAGCCGACCGCCTTGCGGGCGATCCCCTTGCCCACGGACTTGCCAGTGATCTTGCTGTACACGCTGAACGAGTACTCCTTGTACAGCGGGTACGCGTTCAGGGTGCCGAACTTGCCCCTGGGGACGTCCCAGCTGCCGGCCATGCTCTTCGTGCGCGACTTCGTGACGTCGAAGCCGACGCCCCCCGACACCGCTTCCGCGGTCACGGTGATGTTCGTGCTCCTCGTGTTGCTCACCGTCTCGATGGCGGTCAGCGTGAGCGTCATGGGGCCTGGCCCCTGAACGACGGCGATGGAGTTCTTGCCCTGCACCAGCCCGTGGTACTTGACGCTCTTGATGCCGCACAGGGCCGGGTTGTAGTCGAGCCGCATGCTCCGGCACGGCGTCCTCGAGGCGGCGCCGGCCTCGCCGGTCATGCCCACGGTGCCCGTGAGGACGGCAAGGGCGACGGCTGCGGCGCGTACGCCACGGGATACGGCAGAGTTGGTCGATCGCAACGGAGTTCCCCTCGTTCTGCTGCTGGTCAAGCAGCGGAACGAGACTAACGATGTCAGGAACACAACAGACAACCGGAACCGGATATCTGATCAACATTTGAGCCTTGTCCCAGCACAGACAGGGAACAAGGGGCCCGGACCGGACGGGACACGGTCCGGGCCCTCGGCGCGAGCCGGTGGGCTACCGCCGGTGCTGGCTGTCCGCCACCGTCACCTCGACCCGCTGGAACTCCTTGAGCTCGCTGTAGCCGGTCGTGGCCATGGCGCGGCGCAGGGCACCGAAGAAGTTCATCGAGCCGTCCGGGGTGTGGGACGGGCCGGTGAGGATCTCCTCGATCGTGCCGACCGTGCCCAGGTCGACCTTCTTGCCGCGGGGCAGCTCCTCGTTGACCGCCTCCATGCCCCAGTGGTGGCCCTTGCCGGGCGCGTCCGTGGCACGGGCCAGCGGGGAGCCCATCATCACGGAGTCGGCACCGCAGGCGATCGCCTTCGGGAGGTCGCCGGACCAGCCGACGCCGCCGTCCGCGATCACGTGCACGTACCGGCCGCCGGACTCGTCCATGTAGTCGCGGCGGGCCGCGGCCACGTCGGCGACCGCGGTGGCCATCGGGACCTGGATGCCGAGCACGTTGCGCGTGGTGTGCGCGGCGCCGCCGCCGAAGCCGACCAGGACACCGGCCGCGCCGGTGCGCATCAGGTGCAGGGCGGCGGTGTAGGTGGCGCAGCCGCCGACGATCACCGGGACGTCCAGCTCGTAGATGAACTGCTTCAGGTTCAGCGGCTCGTGCGCGCCGGAGACGTGCTCCGCCGAGACCGTCGTACCGCGGATGACGAAGATGTCCACGCCCGCGTCCACGACCGCCTTGGAGAACTGGGCGGTGCGCTGCGGGGAGAGCGCGGCCGCCGTGACCACGCCGGAGTCGCGCACCTCCTTGATGCGGGCGCCGATCAGCTCCTCCTTGATGGGAGCCGCGTAGATCTCCTGGAGGCGGCGGGTCGCCTGCTCGGCGGGCAGCCCGGCGATCTCGTCGAGCAGCGGCTGCGGGTCCTCGTACCGCGTCCACAGGCCCTCGAGGTTCAGCACCCCGAGGCCGCCCAGCTCGCCGATCCGGATCGCGGTGGCCGGGGAGACGACCGAGTCCATGGGGGCGGCCAGGAAGGGCAGCTCGAAGCGGTAGGCGTCGATCTGCCAGGCGATCGAGACCTCCTTCGGGTCCCGCGTACGGCGGCTGGGGACGACGGCGATGTCGTCGAAGGCGTACGCCCGGCGGCCGCGCTTGCCGCGCCCGATCTCGATCTCAGTCACGTCTTGGCCTTTCCCTGATGCATTGCAGCGTCTTCCAGTATCGCCGACAGCTACGACAAGGGCGGCCCCGGATGCTCCGGGACCGCCCTTGCACGGCCTGTACGGCCCTCACGCGTGCGCGTGCGTCACTTCTGCCTGCTGTAGTTCGGCGCCTCGACCGTCATCTGGATGTCGTGCGGGTGGCTCTCCTTGAGGCCCGCCGAGGTGATCCGCACGAAGCGGCCCTTGGACTCCATCTCCTCGATGGTGGCGGCGCCCACGTAGCCCATGGTCTGGCGCAGACCGCCGACGAGCTGGTGCAGCACGTTGGAGAGCGGGCCGCGGTAGGGCACCTGGCCCTCGACGCCCTCGGGCACGAGCTTCTCGTCGGAGGACACCTCGGCCTGGAAGTAGCGGTCCTTCGAGTACGACTTGCCCTGGCCGCGGGACTGCATGGCGCCCAGCGAGCCCATGCCGCGGTACGACTTGAACTGCTTGCCGTTGATGAACATCAGCTCGCCCGGCGACTCCTCACAGCCGGCGAGGAGGCTGCCCAGCATGACCGTGTCCGCACCGGCGGCGAGCGCCTTGCCGATGTCGCCGGAGTACTGCAGACCGCCGTCACCGATCAGCGGGATGCCCGCCGGACGGGCGGCGAGGGAGGCCTCGTAGATGGCGGTGACCTGCGGGACGCCGATGCCGGCGACCACGCGGGTGGTGCAGATCGAGCCCGGGCCGACACCCACCTTGATGCCGTCGACACCGGCGTCGATGAGCGCCTGGGCGCCGTCGCGGGTGGCGACGTTGCCGCCGATCACGTCGACGTTCACGCTGGACTTGATCTTCGCCATCCAGGCGAGGGCGTTGCTGTTGTGGCCGTGCGAGGTGTCGACGACCAGGAAGTCCGCACCGGCCTCGGCGAGCGCCTGGGCGCGCTCCAGCGCCTCGGGGCTGGCACCGACGGCGGCACCGACGAGCAGACGGCCCTCGGCGTCCTTGGCGGCGTTGGGGTACTTCTCGGCCTTGACGAAGTCCTTGACCGTGATCAGGCCCTTGAGGACGCCCTCACCGTCGACCAGCGGCAGCTTCTCGATCTTGTGCTTGCGCAGCAGCTCCATGGCCTCGGGCCCGGAGATGCCGACCTTGCCGGTGACCAGCGGCATCGGGGTCATGACCTCGCGCACCTGGCGCGTGCGGTCGCTCTCGAAGGCCATGTCGCGGTTGGTGACGATGCCCAGCAGCTTGCCGGCCGGGTCGGTGACCGGGACACCACTGATGCGGAACTTGGCGCACAGGGCGTCGGCCTCGGCGAGCGTGGCCTCCGGGTGCACCGTGATCGGGTCGGTGACCATGCCGGACTCGGACCGCTTCACCAGGTCGACCTGGTTGACCTGGTCCTCGACGGAGAGGTTGCGGTGCAGCACGCCGACGCCGCCCAGCCGGGCCATCGCGATCGCCATGCGGGACTCGGTCACCTTGTCCATCGCCGCCGACAGCAGCGGGATGTTGACCCGGACATTGCGGGAGATGCGGGACGAGGTGTCGACCGCGTTGGGGAGCACCTCGGATGCGCCCGGCAGCAGCAGCACGTCGTCGTAGGTCAGCCCGAGTGTCGCGAATTTACCGGGCACTCCGTCGACGTTTGCAGTCATGACACCTTCCCCAAATGGCCTTGATCGGTGCGGATGTCCATGCTAACGGGAAGCACGGCTAGCAAATTCCACGGTCCGGGATGACTTCAGGCTTCGTATGTTCGTACGGAAACGAACGCAGGCCTGTTCAAAGAAGGGAGCTACGGAGGCTCCACCCAGGGCAGTTACTGCTCGGCAAGCGCGCGCAGCCTGCTCAGCGCCCGATGCTGGGCCACCCGCACGGCGCCGGGTGACATTCCCAACATCTGCCCCGTCTCCTCCGCGGTCAAGCCCACGGCGATACGCAGCAGGAGCAGCTCCCGCTGGTTCTCCGGGAGATTGGCCATCAGCTTTTTGGCCCACTCGGCGTCGCTGCTGAGCAGGGCGCGCTCCTCGGGGCCCAGGGAGTCGTCGGGGCGTTCCGGCATCTCGTCGGAGGGGACGGCCGTGGAGCCCGGGTGGCGCATCGCGGCGCGCTGGAGGTCGGCGACCTTGTGCGAGGCGATGGCGAAGACGAAGGCCTCGAAGGGGCGGCCGGTGTCGCGGTAGCGCGGCAGCGCGAGGAGGACGGCGACACAGACCTCCTGGGCGAGGTCCTCCACGAAGTGGCGTGCGTCGCCGGGCAGCCGGGACAGCCGGGTGCGGCAGTAGCGCAGGGCCAGGGGGTGCACATGGGCGAGCAGATCGTGCGTGGCCTGCTCGTCCCCGTCGACGGCACGATGCACGAGCGCACCGATCGCCCCTTGGGCCGTGCCCGCCTCGTCGTCGCGCATCGGTCCATGGTGCCTTGCGGCCGTCCGGTCCGTCGCATCGTGTTCGTGGTTGTGCACCGAAGCGTTATGAGCAGGTGCGCCGGCACTCATCCCCTGCGCCCTCCCCTTCCGCTCGACCGACTCGTCCCCGAGAGACTCCACATCTCAAGGATGCGGCATCCGCGCCGAAACGAGCACCGCACGCTCTGCACCGGCCCCCCGCAAGGGCGTGAGTGGCGGATCCGCCCCCATGGACACAGAGCAAAGCGGCAGGTCAGACAGGTGCCCGCGAATTCCGGGTGAGACGGATCCACCACTCGCCGCCGACCACACCCACACCCGAGGGTGAGCCGGGCCGGAGGCGAGTGCCCGCGGCCGGCTCATCCGGCCGGGGTCTAGCGGACCAGACCCCAGCGGAAGCCCAGGGCCACCGCGTGGGCGCGGTCCGAGGCGCCGAGCTTCTTGAAGAGCCGACGGGCGTGGGTCTTGACCGTGTCCTCGGAGAGGAACAGCTCGCGGCCGATCTCGGCGTTCGAGCGGCCGTGGCTCATCCCCTCCAGCACCTGGATCTCACGCGCGGTGAGGGTGGGCGCGGCGCCCATCTCGGCCGAACGGAGGCGACGCGGGGCGAGACGCCAGGTCGGGTCGGCGAGGGCCTGGGTGACCGTGGCCCGCAGCTCCGCGCGCGAGGCGTCCTTGTGCAGGTAGCCACGGGCGCCGGCGGCGACCGCCAGGGCCACTCCGTCCAGGTCCTCGGCGACGGTGAGCATGATGATGCGCGCGCCCGGGTCGGCGGACAGCAGCCGGCGCACGGTCTCGACGCCGCCCAGGCCGGGCATGCGTACATCCATCAGGATGAGGTCGGAGCGGTCGGCGCCCCAGCGGCGGAGGACTTCCTCGCCGTTGGCCGCCGTCGTCACACGCTCGACGCCGGGCACGGTCGCGACCGCGCGGCGGAGCGCCTCTCGGGCAAGCGGGGAGTCGTCGCAGACGAGGACGGATGTCATGACCGCCCTCCGCAGCTGATGCGCGTCACCTTGAGCCTCCAGGCTGGTACGGAATCGTCACCTGTGCGGTCGACCGTCTCGGACGCCTGCCCGAGCGCTTGTGTTTTCAACCGCCTCCGCACTCTCAACGACGGTCACTCGAAAGAGTTACGGGGCTGCGTGCCGTCTTCGGCACTCTACGTGAGGGCACCGACACGGTGCAGACATGCCCAACAGACCCTCAAGTTTTCATCACAACCTATGCCCCATTTAGCCGTTTTTGCTCCCGTTTCTCAGTGTCTGGAGCTAGATTCGCAATGAGTCATATTTTCATCTCCTTAGACCGGAGATGTACGGTCGATGGCACCGTATCCGCCCAGAACGGCTACAAGGGGTCACGTAATGGCAGATTTCTCCCGCCTTCCCGGACCGAACGCGGACCTGTGGGACTGGCAGTTGCTCGCTGCCTGCCGCGGGGTGGACAGCTCGCTCTTCTTCCACCCGGAGGGCGAGCGCGGGGCGGCTCGGAGCGCTCGCGAGAACTCGGCCAAGGAGGTCTGCATGAGGTGCCCGGTCCGTGCGGAGTGCGCGGCGCACGCACTGGCGGTGCGCGAGCCGTACGGCGTCTGGGGCGGCCTGACCGAGGACGAGCGCGAGGAGTTGATGGGGCGGGCGCGCAACCGGCTGGTGTCGGCATCGACGACCAGCGGGGGCTCCGCACCGCACGCATGAAGGAACGTTTCTGCGATAACTCGGCACGCGGGCACGCGCATGCGTGCCCGTGATCCTTCAGAGGCCGCCCCTCATCCGGAGACCCCGGCCGACCGGCGTCACCGCCGCCCGGCCGACCGGGCGAGCTGCTCGAGCGTCGCCGCCACGGCCTGCACCTGTGCCAGGTCGGGCAGGGTGAGAGCGACGATCTGCCGCCGTACCGCGGGTTCCAGCGCCACCGTACGCACGCCCCGGGGCCGCACCGAATCCACCGCGAGCTGCGGCAGTACGGCGACGCCGAGGCCCGCGCCGACCAGGCCGACCACCGCCGGATAGTCGTCGGTCGCGAAGTCGATGCGGGGTGTGAAGCCCGCGCTCTCGCACACCTCCACCAGCTGGCCGCGACAGCGCGGACACCCCGCGATCCAGGGCTCCCGGGCCAGCTCCCCGATGGCGACGGACTCCGCGCGCGCGAGCCGGTGCCGTTCGGGCACCAGGGCGACCAGACGGTCGGCCAGCAGGGGCCGTACGACGAGGTCGTCCCACTCCTCGGCGACCGCCGCTCCCTCGTAGCGGAAGGCGAGCGCCAGGTCGCAGTCGCCCTCGCGCAGCAGCTCGACGGACTTGGGGGGCTCGGCCTCCTCCAGCGAGACGCGGGTGCCGGGGTGGGCGGCGCGCAGGGCGGCCAGGGCGGTGGGGACCAGGGTGGAGCTGCCGCTCGGGAAGGAGACCAGCCGGACCCGGCCGGCCCTCAGGCCCGCGATCGCGGCGACCTCCTCCTCGGCCGCGGTGAGCCCGGCGAGGATTCCGGAGGCGTGCCGGACGAGGGCCTCGCCGGCCTGGGTCAGACGCATCTCGCGGCCGCTGCGGACCAGCAGCGGGGTGCCGACCGAGGACTCCAGAGCCTTCATCTGCTGGCTGACGGCGGGCTGGGTGCAGCCCAGCTCGCGCCCGGCCGCCGAGAAGGAACCGGTGGTGGCGACTGCACGCAGGACGCGGAGATGACGGGCCTCGATCACCCCCCGAGCATAAGCCTGGCTTGGACATGGCGCCTCATACTGCGTCGACGCTTTGGGGTGCGGTCCCGTACCGTGCGAAGCATGAAGCTTCTCTCGGTCAATCTGGGCCGCCCGACGCCGGTGCCGTACACGGACCAGGCGGAGGGTGTGACCGGCATCGACAAGCGGCCGGCGGACGGGCCGGTAAGAGTGGCGGCTCCGGGGCCCAAGGGCGTCGGCGGGAGCGGACTGGCCGGGGACGCGGTGTGCGAGCTGCGCCACCACGGCGGCTACGACCAAGCGGTGTACGCCTTCGCGCGCGAGGACCTCGACGACTGGGAGCGAGCGCTGGACAGATCGTTGGCCAATGGCTGCTTCGGCGAGAACCTCACGACGGAGGGCCTGGACGTGTCCGGGGCGCTGATCGGCGAGCGCTGGCGGATCGGGTCCGAGGTGGTGCTGGAGGTGACGTCGGGGCGGATTCCGTGCCGGACGTTCCAGGGCCATCTGGGCGAGCGGGGCTGGGTGAAGAGGTTCACCCGGAAGGGCGCGACGGGTGCCTACCTGAGGGTGATCGAACCGGGTGAGATCCGGGCGGGCGATCCGATCGAGATCGTGCACCGGCCGGACCACACGGTGACGGCGGCGATGCAGTTCCGCGCCGTCACCACCGAGCGGGAGCTGCTGCCGCAGCTGCTCGTGGCGGGCGAGGCGCTGCACCCCGAGACGCTGGCCGCGGCTCGCAAGTACGTCGCCGGACAGGGCCGCTGAGGGGCCGTCACGGTCAGCGGACGCCGTCGCTCCGGGTCACTACCCTTGGGCCATGACAACGGCTCTGATTACGGGATCGACCGCGGGAATCGGTGCCGCGTTCGCGCGGCGGCTGGCGGCTGACGGGCATGACCTCGTCCTGGTGGCCCGGGACGCCGGACGGCTGCGCGAGCAGGCGACCGAGCTGCACGACCGGCACGGCATCGAGGCGGAGGTGCTGAGCGCCGACCTCGCCGAGGACAAGGGCATCGAGGCGGTGGCCGAGCGGCTGAGCGACCGGAAGAACCCGGTCGACCTGCTGGTCAACAACGCCGGCTTCGGCAACAAGGGCCGCTATCTCGAAGTGTCCATGGCCGACGAGCTGAAGATGCTCAAGGTGCACTGCGAGGCGGTGCTGCGGCTGACGTCGGCGGCGTCCGAGGCGATGCGCGAGCGCGGCCGCGGCGGCGTGGTGAACGTCGCCTCGGTGGCGGCCTTCGTGCCCCGGGGCACCTACGGCGCGTCGAAGGCCTGGGTCGTGCAGTTCACCCAGGGCGCGGCGAAGGACCTGGCGGGCAGCGGCGTGCGGCTGATGGCGCTGTGCCCCGGCTTCGTGCGCACCGAGTTCCACCAGCGGGCCGGGATGGGCACGGACAACATCCCGGGCTGGATGTGGCTGGACGCGGACAAGCTGGTCGCGGCGGCCCTGGCCGACCTCGCGCGCGGGAAGACCCTGTCCATCCCGGACCCCCGGTACAAGGCGCTGATGGGCCTGGTGAAGGTCGCCCCGCGCGGGCTGATGGGCGGCATCAGCTCGAGGACGGGGCGCAAGTACGGGCCTCAGTAGGACGGGTGGCGTCCGCGTTCCGGTGGGAAAATGGGCCTGACGGATCCGGACCCAGGGGGCCGGGAGGCGGCGCCATGACGTTCGTACAGCTCATCGACTGCAGGACCAGCCGGATCGACGAGATGAACCGGCTGATGGACCAGTGGGTCGAACAGACCAAGGGGAAGCGGACCGCGACGCATGCGGTGGTCGGCAAGGACCGCTCGGACGCGTCGCACGTCATCGAGATCGTGGAGTTCCCCTCGTACGAGGAGGCGATGCGGAACTCGAACCTGCCGGAGACCGACCGGATCTTCCGGGATCTGGTCGCCCTGTGCGACGAGATGCCCACGTTCACGGACCTGGACGTCGTGCGCGACGAGCCGTTGTACGCGGCCCAGGCGCGCCGGTTCTTCGACACCGTCGCGATACAGGGGCCGTTGCCCGCGCTGAACGATCTGATCGCGGAGCATTACCACGACCACGATCCGGCCAACGAGCAGGACCAGCTGGGGCTGGACAACATGCGGCGTGAGATCGAGATGTGGCGGAACGCCTTCAACTTCACGTTCACGGTCGAGGACCAGATCACCCAGTCGGACCGGGTCTGCACCCGCTGGAGCTGGAACGGCATCCAGACGGGCGAGTTCATGGGTCTGCCCAACACCGGCCGGCAGGTGTCGATGACCGGTACGACCGTCTTCCGGTTCGACCACGACGGCAAGATCTGCGAGTCCTGGTGGCAGTACGACCGGCTGGGGCTGCTGGGGCAGTTGGGCGCGCTGGACGAGCTGGAGAAGTAGGGCGCACGGCAGCGGGGCGCACGGCGAAGGCCCGGCACCCCCCCGGGGTGCCGGGCCTCGGTGCTGAGGTGCCTCAGTGGGCGTGGCCGTGGCCGTGGCCCGCCTCGGCCGGCTCCTCTTCCTTCTTCTCGACGACCAGGGTCTCGGTCGTGAGCAGCAGGGAGGCGATGGAAGCGGCGTTCTCCAGGGCGGAGCGGGTGACCTTGACCGGGTCGATGACGCCGGCCTTGACCAGGTCGCCGTACTCGCCGGAGGCGGCGTTGTAGCCGTTGCCCTTCTCCAGCTCCGCCACCTTGGAGACGATGACGTAGCCCTCGAGGCCGGCGTTCTCGGCGATCCAGCGCAGCGGCTCGACGGCGGCGCGGCGGACGACCGAGACACCCGTGGCCTCGTCGCCGTCCTTGCCGAGGTTGCCCTCGAGCACCTTGACGGCGTGGACCAGCGCGGAGCCACCACCGGAGACGATGCCCTCCTCGACCGCGGCGCGGGTCGCGGAGATGGCGTCCTCCAGACGGTGCTTCTTCTCCTTCAGCTCCACCTCGGTGGCGGCGCCGACCTTGATGACGCACACGCCGCCGGCCAGCTTCGCGAGGCGCTCCTGGAGCTTCTCGCGGTCCCAGTCGGAGTCGGTGTTCTCGATCTCGGCCTTGATCTGGTTGACCCGGCCGACGACGTCCTCGGAGTTGCCGGCACCGTCGACGATGGTGGTGTCGTCCTTGGTGACCGTCACGCGGCGGGCGGAGCCCAGCACGTCCAGACCGGCCTGGTCGAGCTTGAGGCCGACCTCCTCGGAGATGACCGTGGCGCCGGTGAGGACGGCCATGTCCTGCAGCATCGCCTTGCGGCGGTCGCCGAAGCCGGGGGCCTTCACGGCGACGGCGTTGAAGGTGCCACGGATCTTGTTGACGACCAGGGTCGACAGGGCCTCGCCCTCGACGTCCTCGGCGATGATCAGCAGCGGCTTGGAGGCACCCGCCTGGATGACCTTCTCCAGCAGCGGCAGCAGGTCCTGGATCGAGGTGACCTTGCCCTGGTTGATGAGGATGTACGGGTCCTCGAGGACCGCCTCCATGCGCTCCTGGTCCGTCACGAAGTACGGCGACAGGTAGCCCTTGTCGAAGGCCATGCCCTCGGTGAAGTCCAGCTCCAGACCGAAGGTGTTGGACTCCTCGACGGTGATGACACCGTCCTTGCCGACCTTGTCCATCGCCTCGGCGATGAGCTCGCCGACCTGCTGGTCCTGGGCGGACAGCGCGGCGACGGCGGCGATGTCGGACTTCTCCTCGATCGGGCGGGCCGACGCGAGCAGGTCCTCGGAGACGGCGGCGACGGCCGCGTCGATGCCCTTCTTGAGGGCGGCCGGGGAGGCACCGGCGGCGACGTTCTTCAGGCCCTCGCGGACCAGCGCCTGGGCCAGCACGGTGGCGGTGGTCGTACCGTCACCCGCGATGTCGTTGGTCTTGGTCGCCACCTCCTTCACCAGCTGGGCACCGAGGTTCTCGTACGGGTCCTCGACCTCGACCTCGCGGGCGATCGTGACACCGTCGTTGGTGATGGTGGGAGCGCCGAACTTCTTGTCGATGACGACGTTGCGACCCTTGGGGCCGATCGTCACCTTCACCGTGTCGGCCAGCTTGTTGACGCCGCGCTCGAGGGCGCGACGGGCGTCCTCGTCGAACTTCAGGATCTTCGCCATGACAGCGGCAGCCCTCTCGGAAATCTGTGGGTGAAAAAGAACTGCGCCCCGGGCGCCCGGCTTCTTATGTGGTCGCGGGGGCCAGGGGCGCAGTCGGAAGCAACTGAGTGCTCGAGGCGATTACTTCTCGATGATCGCGAGAACGTCGCGAGCCGAGAGGACGAGGAACTCCTCGCCGTTGTACTTCACCTCGGTGCCGCCGTACTTGCTGTACAGGACGACGTCGCCGACCTTGACGTCGAGCGGAAGGCGCTCGCCGTTCTCGAAGCGACCCGGGCCCACGGCGAGGACGGCGCCCTCCTGGGGCTTCTCCTTCGCGGTGTCCGGGATGACCAGGCCAGAGGCGGTGGTCTGCTCGGCGTCGAGCGGCTGGACCACGATGCGGTCCTCGAGCGGCTTGATGGCAACCTTGGAGCTGGTGGTCGTCACGATCCGACCTCCCCCTTCGGAGATCTCACGGGGTTTAACTGTCTGAGGTGGCGACCAGGTCGATCCGTCGTCGCGGGTGCCGGACCTGCCCGTCGCGCGTTGGCACTCTCCAGGGGGGAGTGCCAGAGCCGAGACTATGACCGCGATTAGCACTCGGTCAAGCGGAGTGCCAATGCCGTGCGGCGCGTCGGCCGTTTGACGGCCTGAACGGCCTCGTCCTCGAACGCCGGACGGGCCGCCGGTGCCGGCCGGCACCGGAAGGCACGGCTACAGGTAGTCCTCGAGGCGCCCGACCGTCAGCCCTCGTGACTGGACCCGCCGCAGCAGGCGTGCCGTGCGTTCCTTGAGCGCGGGGCCCGTGGCCTCGTCGGGGCCGACGAGGACGATGTCGCCCGGGCGCAGGTCGTGTTCTCCGCGCGTGTAGGCGATGCCGTCGGAGGTCATGGCAGCGCGCCACAGGACGAGGGTGGAGATGCCGCAGTCACCGGCGGCGCGCAGCGTCGTGGCGTCGTACGTGCCGTAGGGCGGACGGAAGAGGTGGGGGCGGATGCCGAAGCGGGACTTGAGTTTGTCCTGCTGGCCGCAGATCTCGGCGCGCTGGCCGGCGTAGGGCAGTCCGGGCATCGCCGGGTGGTCGAGGGTGTGGTTCTCGATGTCGGCGCCGACCGCACGCAGGCGGGCGAAGTGGCCGTAGCCGGGGCCGACGACGCTGTCGGTGAGGAAGAAGCTGGCCGGCAGTCCGAGGTCGCGGACCATGTCGACGAAGCGCGGATCGCGCTCGGCGCCGTCGTCGTAGGTGAGGAAGACGACCTTGTCGGTGGTGGCGACGTGGTCCACGACGCGGGGCGGGGAGGCGCCCGCCCCGTGGGCCGTCAGGGGGCGGACCCGGTGGTGGGGCGGCGTGGCGAGCGGGGCGGCCAGGCCCCAGCGGCGGTACGCCTGACCGACGGCCGGGCTGGGCTTCCGTACGCCCTGGGCCGCCCGTTTGCCGAGGCGTTCGATGGGGTCGACCGACTGTGCGCAGCCCGCGAGGAGGAGGGCCGACGCGAGGACGGCGGCCAGCCCCGACCGGACTCCTCCCGGGCCGCGCCCCGGTCGCCCCCGGTTCCTCACAGGTAGTCCTCCAGGCGCGCCACGGCGTACCCCTCGCGCGTGACCTTGTTCAGGAACCGGCGCATGTCGTCGACCATCGTGCCGTCCCAGTCGCTGCGGCCGCGGAAGTGGGTGAGCACGATGTCGCCGGGGTGCAGATTCCTGTCGTCCTCGCGGTACTCCCAGTGGTCGACGAAGACCTCCTCGTCCCAGATCGGCGCGTACTTGATCCCGCAGGACTTGGCGGCGCGCAGGGTGTCGCCGTTGTAGTTGCCGTAGGGCGGGCGGAAGACGGTCGGCGCCTTTCCGAACTGCCGCTTCATGACGGCCTGCATGCCGCAGATCTCGTCCTTCTGCTCCTCGTAGGACAGTCCGGGCAGATAGGGGTGGGTGAGGGTGTGGTTGTTGAGGGTGTGGCCCTCGGACTGCATCCGGCGGAAGTACCCGTAGTCGTCCTTGACCAGGTAGTTGCTGAGGAAGGCCGTGTAGGGGATCTTCAGGTCGCTCATCATGCGCAGGAACGCCGGGTCCTTCTCGGCGCCGTCGTCGATGGTGAGGAAGACGACCTTCCGCCGGGTGGGGACGGTGGTGAAGACCGGGGGGAGGTTCTCCTCCTCCTGGCCGTCCACCTCGAAGCCCGCGCGCGCGGTGATCTTCGGTTTCACAGCCGGTGGCGCCGGGGGTCTCAGGGGGACCGTGTCGAGGTTCCAGTGCCGGGCGGAGGCGACCAGGCGGGCGTGTTCGGCGGCGAGGCGGGCCTGCTGGTCCGCCGGGCCGCCGTGGCCGGGGGCGCTCCGGGCGGCGGAGTCCGAACCCGGGGCGGAACAGCCGGAAACGAGGGCGGTGGAGGCCAGCGCGGCTGCCGCGCAGCGAAGGGCGACCTTCGGGATCAGTGCCCGACTTTTGTCATTTTGTACTACTACTCGCATGGTGTCGGATCCTTCCAGCCCCGGGCCCCCGCCCCGGTCCGACACCGCTGCCGGAGGCGCACCATCCACCGACTGGCCCACAATGACCCGGTGAACGACCTCGCCCTTCTCCTCACCTCCGAAGGCCGCGCCCTCCTCGACGAGGTGCGCGACACCGACCCAGCACAGGAGCTGGCCGTGGCCACCCGGCTGCGCCGCGAACACCCCGCCGAGCTGGTGTCGGCGGCACTGGGGCAGGCCCGGCTGCGGCAGCGGGCCGTGGCGAAGTTCGGAGCCGAGGACGCGCGGCGGATGTTCTTCACGCCGAACGGGGTCGAGCAGTCGACCCGGGCGAGCGTGGCGGCGTACCGGGCGGGCCGCATGCGGGAACTGGGCGTGACCTCGGTCGCCGACCTGTGCTGCGGGATCGGCGGCGACGCGATCGCGCTGGCCCGGGCCGGGATCCGGGTGCTGGCCGTGGACCGGGATCCGCGGACGGCGGACACGGCACGGGCGAACGCCGAGGCGCTTGGGCTCGCCGGGCTGATCGAGGTCCGGGAGGCGGACGTCACGGAGGTGGACACGGCCGGCTACGACGCCGTCTTCGTGGACCCGGCGCGCAGGGGCGGGCGGGGCAGGATCTTCGACCCGGAGGCGTACTCCCCACCCCTGTCCTGGGCGGTCGCCACGGCCCTCGGGGCGCCCCGCGCCGCCCTGAAGATCGCCCCGGGCATCCCGCACGAGGCGATTCCCGCCGAGGCCGAGGCCGAGTGGATCTCGGACGGCGGGGACGTGAAGGAAGCGGTGCTGTGGTTCGGCACCGGAGCGCCGGGGGCCGTTCGGGCCACGTTGCTGCCGGGCCCGCGCGCACTCCTCGGCCGGGGTCTGCCCGATCCCCGGGTGCGCCCCGTCGGGCGGTACCTGTACGAACCCGACGGCGCCGTCATCCGCGCCCATCTGGTCGCGGAGATGGCCGAGGAGGTCGGCGGCGGCCTGGTCGACGAGACCATCGCGTACGTCACCTCCGATGAACTGCACCCGACGCCGTACGCCTCGGCCTACGAGATCACCGACCGGCTCCCCTTCAACGTCAAGAAGTTGAAGGCTCTGCTGCGGGAGCGGGAGGTCGGCACGCTGACCGTGAAGAAGCGGGGGTCGGCGGTGGAGCCGGAGGAGCTGCGCAGGAAGGTCAAGCCGCAGGGGCCGGGCTCGGCAACGGTGTTCCTCACCCGGGTCGCGGGGGCCCCGACCATGCTGATCGGCGCCCCCGCGCAGTCACCGGCTACTGCCGGTGGAGCGTCCTGAGCGGCTCCAGGTGCGGGTCGCCAGTACGGATGGGAACAGAGTTACGAGAGGCACTCCGCCGCCCTGCCCATCAGCAGCGCGCGCTCCCGCTCGTTGCGCGCCAGCCCCGCCGCGCGCACGAACTCCTCGTGGGCCTCGGCGGTGCGCCCGAGCCGTGCCAGCAGGTCACCGCGCACGCTGGGCAGCAGGTGGTAGTCGCGCAGGGAGGGTTCGGCGGTCAGGGCGTCGACCAGCTTCAGCCCCTCGGCCGGGCCCTCGGCCATCGCCACGGCGACGGCGCGGTTCAGCTCGACGACCGGGGACGGGGCGCGGGCCGCGAGCAGACCGTACAGGGTGGCGATGGTCCGCCAGTCGGTCTCCTCGTAGGTGTACGCGTGCGCGTGGCAGGCGGCGATGGCGGCCTGGAGGGCGTAGGGGCCGGGGGCACCGGCGGCCTCGGCGCGGCCGAGGGCCCGGATGCCGCGGGCGATGAGCATGCGGTTCCAGCGACGGCGGTTCTGGTCCTTCAGCAGCACCGGGGTGCCGTCGGGGCGGGTGCGGGCGGCGGTGCGGGAGGCCTGGAACTCCAGGAGCGAGGTCAGGGCGTGCACCTCGGGCTCCTTGGGCATCAGGGCGCAGAGCACACGGGCCAGCCGGAGGGCGTCCTCGCACAGCCCGGGGCGCAGCAGGTCGTCCCCGGTGGTGGCCGCGTACCCCTCGTTGAAGATCAGGTAGATGACGTCGAGGACGGAGCCGAGGCGGGCCTCGCGGTCGGGGCCGTACGGCACCTCGAAGGCGACGTTCTTCGTGGCCAGGGTGCGCTTGGCGCGGACGATGCGCTGGGCGACCGTCGGCTCGGGGACGAGGTGGGCCCGGGCGATCTCGGCGGTGGTCAGGCCGCCGAGCAGCCGCAGGGTCAGCGCGGTGCGGGCCCCCGTGGACAGCACCGGGTGACAGGTGGTGAAGACGAGCCGCAGCAGGTCGTCGTCGATGTCCTCGGGGTCGGCGGGTTCCTCCGGCGGTGCCGTGGTCTCCAGGTCCCGGCCCATCTCGGCGAGCTTGCGGGCGTAGGTCTCACGGCGCCGGACCAGGTCGACGGCGCGGTGCCGGGCGGTGGCCATGAGCCAGGCGCCGGGGTTGTCGGGCACGCCGTCCCGGGGCCATCGCTCCAGCGCCGCGACCAGCGCGTCCTGCGCCAGTTCCTCGGCGATGCCGACGTCCCGCACGATGCGCGCCACGCCGGCGACGACCCTCGGGGACTCCAGCCTGAAGACGGTCTCGATCGCGTGCGCCGCGGTGGGCTGTGCTTCCACAGCCCACCATGCAACACCCCCGGGCGGCCCGAGGCCAAGAAAGGCTCAGCCCTCCGCGATCTCCCGGACCTCGCAGCTGACGGTCCAGTAGTCCTCGTGGACCTGCAGGAACCGCTTGGCCCACTCCAGGGCCTCGGCCTTGTCCTTGCACTGCATGATCGCGTAGCCGCCGATGACCTCCTTCGACTCGGTGAAGGGCCCGTCGGTGACGGAGATCTTCCCGCCCGTCCAGCGCACGGTGGTGCCCTGGGCGGAGGGGGTCAGGCCGGCGGTGTCGAGCATGACCCCGGCCTTGGTGACCTCCTCGATCAGCTGGCCCATCCGCTGCATCAGCTCCTCGCTGGGGCCCTCGGCGGGGGCGGAGGACTCGTCGATGTGCACGATCGACAGGTAGCGGGGCATGGTGACTCCTTCGGTCGGTGCGGCGGGGTCCGTCCCCGCCGCTCACCCATGCGTCGATCGGGAGACACCTGGATCGACACGCTCTCGGAAATTCCTCGAAGAAATCTTTTCCGCGGGCGTGCGGCCCCGCTACTTCAGCTCGGCTCCGAACGCCGCCTTCGTGTACGGAGCCCCGACCCCCCTGCCGCCGAAGGCGAGGGCCCCGTCCGTGACCAGGCCGGTGGTACGGCCCTGCAGGACCGTGACCGCGCCGTTGCCCGCGTCCTCGAACAGTGCGGTGGCGGCGAGGTCGGCGTGGCCGTCGCGGCCGGTGTCGAGCAGGGCGACCGTGGCGCCGAAGGAGTCGTTGCGCTCGGCGGCGCCGGGGACGCCCTTGGTGTTCTGGCCGAAGACCTGCGCGCCGGTGCCGGTCAGGCCCGAGCCGCTGCCGCGCAGCACGTCGACCACGCCCTCGCCGTCGTTCTCGCCGGGCGCGCCGACGGCCACGTCGTCGATGCCGTCACCGGTGATGTCGCCCACGGAGAGGGAGGTGCCGAACCGGTCGCTCGGCTCCGTGGCGCCCGGGACGCCGGGGGTGTCCTGCGAGTACGACTGCCAGGTGTCCTGGCCGCCGAGGCCGGAGGGCGAGCCGTAGGCCACGGAGATCCGCTCGTCGTCCGCGAATCCGCTGACCAGGTCGGCGTGGCCGTCGCCGTTGACGTCGCCGAGCGCGGCCGCCCCGTCGCCTCCCGGGTACCCGCCGGTGACGGGGGTGAGGCCGGACGGACCGCTCAGGTAGAGGCGGCTGCAGTGGCTGCCGTCGCCGCAGTAGCCGGTCAGCAGCAGGTCGGCACGGCCGTCGCCGTTGACGTCGCCGGTGCCGCCGTCGTGGATGTCGATCCACTTGAGGTGGTCGGGGTCGAGCGGGGTCCTGGCGGCCGGGGTGCCGGAGCGCTTGAGCGGGCCCTTCCAGAGGGTCGCGGTGGTGCCGTGCGGGTCGTCGCCGGTGGCGAAGCCGGTGCGGAACGCGGCGAGGTCGAGGCGTCCGTCGCCGTCGAAGTCGCCGGTCTGGGTGTCGGTTGCGGGGATCGACGTGCCGCCGGACAGGCCGTGCGGGCCGCCCCAGACCACGACCGCGTCGGCCGACGCGGAACCCGTGCCGATGACGAGGTCGGCGTGGCCGTCGCCGTCCAGGTCGCCCTTGGAGACCTGGAGGCCGAAGCGCTGGTTCTTGGCCGGGCTGCCCGGGACTCCGGTCGTGGCACGGCTGATGATCGTGCGGTGGGTGGTGGACAGGCCGTGCGGACCGCCGTACATCACGGCCACGTAGCCCGCCCCGGACTGGCCGCCGACCGTGGCGCGCGGGGCGCCGACGACCAGGTCCGCGTACCCGTCGCCGTTGAAGTCGTCGCGGACGGGCGCGGCCGGGCGCGTCGCGGACGCCTGCGGTACGGCGACCCCGAGGGCGGTGAGGCCCAGGGTCAGCGGAAGCGCCCAACGGGCGTGCGAACGCAACGAGAACACCGGAAAACCCCCATGTGTACGGTGACCAGATCACCGCAGGAGACTCTCGGGTCACAGCGATGGTTGTGCTGCTCCGCCAGGCAGCCTGTGGTGCTGCTCAGCGCAGCGAGGTCCACAGTTCGCTCGCCGCCGGTTCCTTCGCCACCACCCGGTTGGCGTCGGAGGGTGCCGTGACGACCGGCATCATCACCGTCTTCACCCGGTCGGCGGTGAGGCCCTTCAGACTCTGGCCGAGCTTCGTCAGCTCGCCCAGCGAGTCCAGGCCGGTGTCGGTGGTGAGGCCGGCGGTGACCGCGTCGGCGGCCTGGTAGAGCTTGGCCGGGTCGGTGAGAAGGTCGGTGGCGGCCATCTGCTCCAGCAGGGCCTTCACCAGCTTCTGCTGCAGGCCTATGCGGCCGAGGTCGCTGCCGTCGCCTATGCCGTGCCGGGTGCGCGCGAGGGCCAGGGCCCGGGTGCCGTTCAGGTGGTGGGTGCCGGCGGCGAGGTGCAGATGGCTCCTGTCGTCGTCGATGTCCTGGGCGGTGGTGACCGTGACCCCGCCGAGCGCGTCCACCAGCCTGGCGAAGCCGGAGAAGTCGATCTCGACGTAGTGGTCCATGCGGACGCCGGTGATCGACTCGACGGTCTTGACCGCGCACACCGGACCGCCCACCGAGTAGGCGCTGTTGAACATCGCGTCGTACGCCACCGCCGTGGAGCCGCCGGAGGACAGCGGGCAGGACGGGCGGGTGACGAGGGTGTCGCGCGGGATGCTGACGACGGTCGCCTTCGTGCGGCCGGCGTCGATGTGCACGACCATCGCCGTGTCGGAGCGGGCGCCGGAGCTGTCGCCGCCGCCCAGTTCCCGGTTGGCCTCGCCGCTGCGCGAGTCGGAGCCGAGGACCAGGACGTTCAGTGCCTCGGTGGGCAGCGGGGAGGCGGCGGCCGAGGCGGTCGCGGCCGGGGTGACCACCGCCTTTGCCGGGCGGTTGTCGCCGAGCGCGCTGTTGATGTCGACGCTCTTGATGTTGTTGTTGAGGTGCCAGTACGCGTAGCCGGCCGTGGCCACGCCCAGCACCAGGAATCCCGCCAGAGTGAGGCCGACGGCCTTCAGCGCTCTCGGCCGCCGGCCCACCCGTCCGCCCGCGTCGCCCTGCTCCTCGTGTCGCGTCACGGGCAGGAACGTAAGTCCGAATTATTAGCAGACTGTTAGCGGAAGCCATGAGAATCGCTTTTCTTGGGAAATTCTCATGACCGCGGCGAGCAGGCCGACGGCAGCGGCCGGAGCGGCCCGCTCGTCCTCGGCGCGGCCCAGTTCCGGCACCGGCCCGGCCGCGGCCTCGGCCATCTCGGTCAGCGGCTGCCGTACGGTCGTCAGCGGCGGGCCCACCCAGCGGGCCACCGGCAGATCGTCGAAGCCGACCACGCTCAGGCCCTCCCGGATGCGCAGCCCCAGCTCGCGCGCGGCCTCGTACAGACCGAGCGCCTGCAGGTCGTTGCCCGCGAAGACCGCGGTGGGCCGGCCGGGGCCGCGCAGCAGCTCCAGGCCCAGGCGGTGGCCGGAGTCGTGGTGGAAGTCGCCGGTCTCTGGAGCTGCGGCTGGGACCGTCGAGCGCGGAGGTGCGGCACACGGCCGCGCTGCGGCTGACGGGACCCGTGCGGGTGGTGGGGGCGGATCGGCGGTTGCGCTGCGAGGTGGAGGTGTCCGCGGGAACCGATTGAGCGGAAGGGGCCGGGGGGACGTATTCAGCCGCAGCGGGACCACAGAGAACCCGGTTCCGCAAGACCTCTGACACGGGCGTTCGGAATCGGTTCGAGTTGCGCCCGGCGGGGTCGGGCCGAAGTTGATCCCCCCTGGCAGGAGCACCCTTGACGACCACGAAATCCGTGATGAAGAAACTGCCCGAGGTAACGCTGGCGTTCTGGATCATGAAGATCGCCGCGACGACCCTGGGCGAGACGGCCGGCGACCTGTTCGCGCAGACGCTGAAGCTCGGCTACTTCCTCACCACCATCGCCCTGTTCCTGGTCTTCGTGGTGACGCTGGTGATCCAGCTGCGCTCCTCCCACTACAACCCGTTCTTCTACTGGACCGTGATCCTGTCGACCTCCATGGCCGGCACCACGATGTCCGACTTCATGAACCGGGACGCCAGCGCCAAGTACCTCTCGGGCGGCGCCACGAAGCTGGGCTGGGGCCCGCAGGGCCTCGGCCTCGGCTATCCGGAGGGCGCGGCGATCCTGGTCTCGATCCTCCTGGCGATCTTCCTCGCCTGGAAACTGAGCGGGATGACCTTCCAGATCACCGAGATCGTCTCCTTCCGGGGCGAGGCCCTGTTCTGGGCGGCCATCCTCGTCTCCAACACGCTCGGCACCTCGATGGGCGACTTCCTCTCCGACAGCTCGGGCCTCGGCTACCTGGGCGGTGCCGCGCTGGTGACCGGTGTGCTGCTGGTCCTGGTCGCGCTGATGAAGGTGCCGGCCGTCCCGAACGTCCTGCTCTTCTGGATCGCCTTCGTCCTGACCCGCCCGCTGGGCGCCACGGCCGGCGACTTCCTGACCAAGCCCGTCGCCAAGGGCGGTCTGGACCTGGGGACGGTCGGTTCGTCGGCGGTGCTGCTCGCACTCCTGCTCGGCCTGATGGCGTACGCACAGCTGCAGGAGCGGCGGGCCGGGACGGACCGGCCCGAAGGCCCGGAGGCGGAGGCGGTCAGCCGCGCGAGGGCCGGCCGCCGGTAACGAAAAAACCCCGCCCCCGGAGAACCGGGGGCGGGGTTTTCATGGAGCGCCGGGCAGGCCTTGCACCTGCATTTCCCCGCAGGAAGCGGGGCGTCTTTCCTTGGACCACCAACGCACTGCGTCCGGGCCGGTGTTCCGGCCGTTCGCGTGTGATGATCATAGCGGGTGAACGGGCCCGTGCGCCACTCAGCGGTCCGGGCGCTCCCCGTCCACCGACTCGAACCGCCACCGGTGCACCGCCCGGGTCACCAACTCCGCTTCCGGCTCGGGGAGTTCGGGCAGCGGGGCGTCGTACGGCGCGTCCCACCACGTGATGACCAACACCCGGTCCTGCGGGGCGCGGAAGGTCTCGCGCCGCACCGGCGCGGGGGCGAGCCGCTGTTCCCGTGCCCAGGCGAGCAGTTCCCCGCCCCGGCCCTCGGCGGCCCGGGCCTCCCACATCAGGGCGACCGTCACGAGTACAGGTTCTCCTTGCTGACCTCGTGCACATGGTCGTGGTCGTGCGCGTGGCCCGGGACGTGCGGGTCCGTCACCGGCAGGGAGGAGTCGGCGGACAGGTCCCAGTCGGAGGCGGCCCGGTTGCGGGCGACCATCTCGGCGCCGAGGGCCGCGACCATCGCGCCGTTGTCCGTGCACAGCTTGGGGCGCGGGACGCGCAGCCGGATACCGGCGGCCTCGCAGCGCTCCTGGGCGAGGGCGCGCAGACGGGAGTTGGCGGCGACGCCGCCGCCGATCATCAGGTGGTCGACGCCCTCGTCCTTGCAGGCGCGGACGGCCTTGCGGGTGAGGACGTCCACCACGGCCTCCTGGAAGGAGGCGGCCACGTCACGGACCGGGACCTCCTCGCCGGCCGCGCGCCTGGCCTCGATCCAGCGGGCCACGGCCGTCTTCAGGCCGGAGAAGGAGAAGTCGTAGGCGGGGTCGCGCGGGCCGGTCAGGCCGCGCGGGAAGGCGATCGCCTCCGGGTCGCCCTCGCGGGCGTAGCGGTCGATGACCGGGCCGCCGGGGAAGCCCAGATCGAGCACGCGGGCGATCTTGTCGAAGGCCTCGCCGGCCGCGTCGTCGATGGTCGAGCCCATCGGGCGGACGTCGGAGGTGATGTCCTCGGACAGCAGCAGGGAGGAGTGGCCGCCGGACACCAGCAGGGCCATGGTCGGCTCGGGCAGCGGGCCGTGCTCCAGCTGGTCCACGCAGATGTGGGAGGCGAGGTGGTTGACGCCGTAGAGGGGCTTGCCGAGCGCGTAGGCGTACGCCTTGGCGGCCGAGACGCCGACCAGCAGGGCGCCGGCGAGACCGGGCCCGGCGGTGACCGCGATGCCGTCGAGGTCCTTGGCGCTGACGCCGGCCTCCTTCAGGGCGCGGTCGATGGTCGGGACCATCGCCTCCAGGTGGGCCCGGGACGCCACCTCGGGGACGACACCGCCGAAGCGGGCGTGCTCGTCGACACTGGAGGCGATTGCGTCGGCCAGCAGGGTGGTGCCGCGGACGATGCCGACGCCGGTCTCGTCGCAGGAGGTCTCGATGCCGAGGACGAGAGGTTCGTCAGTCATTGGTCTCGGTTTCTCGTACGGAGGGGGAACCCGTGGCGGAGCTGCCGGATTCCGTGGTCAGGCGCATCACCAGGGCGTCGACGTTGCCCGGCTGGTAGTAGCCGCGTCTGAAGCCGATGGGCTCGAAGCCGAAGCGCTCGTACAGCTTCTGGGCGCGGACGTTGTCGACCCGGCACTCGAGCATGACCTCGGAACACTCGAACGTGGTGGCGGCCTTCAGCAGCTCGGTGAGCAGGCGGGCGCCGAGCCCGGTGCCCTGCTGGTCGCGGGCCACCGCGATGGTCTGGACGTCCGCCAGCTCGCCGGAGGAGGCCAGGCCCGCGTAGCCGACGATGCGGCCGGCGTCCTCGGCCACGAGGTAGCACCGGGTCGCCTCGTCACCCCGGGAGTGGGCCAGCTCGGACCAGAACATGCCGCGGGACCAGGCGTCCTCGGGGAAGAGATCCTTCTCCAGCTCGAGGACCGGGTCGATGTCCCACCAGCGCATCTCGCGCAATTGTGCGGTCACTTGGGCGTGACCACCTTGTAGTTCTTGGGGACCTGCGCGTCGGGGCGGCGCAGGTACAGCGGGCGCGGGGCCGGGATCTCCTCGCCCGCGGCCAGCTGCTCGGCGGCCAGTGAGGCGAGGGCGGCGGCGGACACGTGCTCGGGCTCATGGGCGCTCGGGAACGTGTCGGGGTAGAGCAGCGCGCCCGCGCCGACCGCGGGGAGTCCGGCGACCTGCTCGGCGATGTCGGCGGGACGGTCGACGGCCGGGCCGGTCAGGCGGGTGCGGGAGTCGGCGTACTTCGCCCAGTAGACCTCCTTGCGCCGGGCGTCGGTCGCCACGACGAAGGGGCCCTTCTCGATGTCGGCGGCGTAGGCCAGCGCGTCCAGCGTGCACAGGCCGTACACGGGGACACCGAGCGCGAGGCCGAAGGTGTCGGCCGTCATCAGGCCTACGCGCAGGCCGGTGTAGGGGCCGGGGCCGGTGCCGACGACGACCCCGGTGACGGCCTCCAGTTTGAGCCCCGCCTCGGCGAGCACACGGTCGACGGCCGGCAGCAGCAGCTCCCCGTGCCGGCGCGCGTCCACCTGACTCGACGACGCGATGACGTCCGTCCCGTCGTGCAGTGCGACGGTGACGGCGGGCGTGGCGGTATCCAGAGCGAGCAAGAGCACGCGAACAGCCTACGGCGCCCGCGGCTCGTGCATGGCCGTCCGGGGCAGACGGTGACCGACTGCTACGGTCTGTACGAAGTACGACATATGACGCGAGGCAGAGGTGGCGGACGTGGCAGGGACCAGCTCGGGGATCGTGGCCGGCCTCACCGCGGCCGCCGTGGGCACCGTCGGCTTCCTCGCCTACCAGGCCCAGGCGACCGTACCGGCGGGCCTCGGCGGCGTGGCCGGCGCGGGCGCGTCGCCCTCGGTCAGCGCCAGCAAGGCACCGCGCGACCTGCGCAACCCGGGCGCCCTGCCGGGCGACTCCGGTACGGGTGAACGGGTCGTGTACTCGGTGGACGACGACCGGGTCTGGCTGGTCGACGAGCGGAACGTGGTGCAGCGCGGCTTCGGGGTGCACCCGGGCGCCGTCGACCCGCCGGTGGGCAGGTACTGGGTCACGTCCCGCTCCAACGCGGTCACCGGCACGGACGGCGCGCCGATCGAGCACGTGGTGCGCTTCACCAGCGTGGACGGCGTGGTGATCGGCTTCAGCGCGGCGGTGGGCAGCAGCGTGGGCATGACCACCGACGGCGTGAAGACGGGGGGCATCCGGGAGCGGCGCGAGGACGGCGACGCGATGTGGAAGTTCGCGACGATCGGCGTACCGGTCGTCGTCATCCGCTAGCGGCGACTACGCGGCCCGGCGGTGCCCCTGCTCCCGGTCCCGGTCGGTCTTCTCGGGCTCCGGCCGGCGCGGTGGTCTGGAGACCGCGTCGGCGGCCGCGCACGACGCCAGCAGGTCACGCATGGACACCGCGGAGACCGCGACCGGCTCGGCCGGCTGCGCGGTGGGTCGAGAAGCGGGCATGGACGCCTCCTGACGTGCGGGGGCGGGGCGTAGTTAGGCACACCTAACTACGGGCTGGCTACCATGTGACCACGCCCGGGACGTCCGGCGCAACACGTTGCCGACGGCTTGTCGGAAAGTACGGCGGATCAGGCGGCGAGCGCGTCCAGACCGGCCTCGGCCCATCGCCGGCCGAGCCCGCTCAGCGTCACGTGCCGTACCTCGTCCGTGGTGTCACCGACGGCCCGGTGGATGACGACCTGCAACCGGTCCTCGGTCAGGTCCTCGACCTTGCCCTCGCCCCACTCCACGACGATCACCGAGTCGGTCAGCGAGACGTCGAGGTCCAGGTCCTCCATCTCGTCGAGGCCGCCGCCGAGCCGGTAGGCGTCGACGTGGACGAGCGGCGGGCCGTCGCCGAGGGAGGGGTGCACCCGGGCGATCACGAAGGTCGGCGAGGTGACCGCGCCACGGACCCCCAGCCCCTCGCCGAGCCCTCGGGTCAGCGTCGTCTTGCCCGCACCCAGCTCCCCGGTGAGCATCACCAGGTCGCCCGCGCGCAGCAGCTTGGCCAGCCGGCGGCCCAGCTCCCGCATCTGCTCGGGGGAGGTGATGGTCAGCCGGGTCTCAGCGGGGTTGTGCGGTGCTGCTGGTGCTTCCATAGCCACTTACGGTAGCCCCTGCGGGCACGGCACCCGCGCGGGTGAGCAGGTCGGCGAGCCGGTCGGTGACCACTTCCGGGTGTTCCAGCATGACCAGGTGCCCGGCGTCCGGCACGAGCACCAGCTCGGCCTCCGGCAGCAGGTCGGCGATGGCCTCGCTGTGCTCGCTGGGCGTGACGAGGTCCCGCACTCCGGCCAGTACCAGCACCGGGAAGTCCCGGAAGCAGCCGAGCGCCTCGGTCTTGTCGTGGTCGGTGAAGGCCGGATAGAACTCGGCGACCACGTCGATCGGCGTGGACTCGATCATCCGCTCGGCGAACCGCTCGACGGCCGGGTCGACGTCCCGGGTCGCGAACGAGTACCGCTTGATGATCCCGGCGAACAGGTCGGCGGTGGCCCGGCGGCCCTTCTCCACCAGCTCCGCCTGCTGGCCGAGCGCCTTCAGCACTCCGGGGAGGATCCGGCGCACCGCGTTGACGCCGGCCAGGGGCAGCCCGAAGTTGACCTCGCCGAGCCGCCCGGACGACGTGCCGACGAAGGCGGTGGCGACCACCCGGTCCCGGATCAGCTCCGGGAACTGGTCGGCCAGCGCCATGATCGTCATCCCGCCCATGGAGTGGCCGACCAGCACGATCGGCCCGTTCGGCACGGCCGCGTCCAGGACCGCCTTCAGATCCCGGCCGAGCTGCTCGATGGCGACGGGCACGCCGTCCTGGGTCTGGACGACGCCCCGCCCGGACCGCCCGTGGCTGCGCTGGTCCCAGTGCACGGTGCGCACGACCCCGCGCAGGGCCGCGCGCTGGAAGTGCCAGGAGTCCTGGTTGAGGCAGTAGCCGTGGCTGAAGACGACGGTGACCGGGGCGGGTGCCTTGCGGCCGAAGAGCCGGCGGCGGCGCGGGGAGACGTTCGGGCCGGGGTCGGGTTCGACGTCGTCGACCTCGTAGTAAAGCTCGGTGCCGTCGTCGGCGTACGCCTTGCCCGGGGTGCCGCGCAGGGCGCCGTAGGGGCCCGCCGAGTCCAGCGCCAGCCGTGCCTTGCGCCGCATCCCGCGGCCCACGGTCATCCGCTCGATGGCGACACCGGCGGCCGCGCCCGCGGCGAGCACGCCTATCGCGGCACCGGCGATGCCGGTCGCCCTGCGCCAGCTGCCGGCCGCCTCCGCGGCGGAGGCGGCGGCCGCCGAGGCGACGATGTCCGCCACGGCCTCCGCACTGCTCTCGCTCACGTACCGCTCCTCTTCGCCGTACTGCAGTTCGCTGGGTGAATGAAACAGGTGATGCCGGTGTGGCTGTGGTGCGGGTCTGGTGCGTGGTGCCGGTCGTGACAGGAGCAACCGGGCGCGCGGCGCCCGTCTCAGAAGGGGCTACCCCTCTTCTTCCCCGTTCACATAGACGCGAGGAACGCGCGTTCCGATCCGCGTGACGATTTCGTACGCGATCGTGCCGCAGGCCTGCGCCCAGTCCTCGGCGGTCGGCTCGCCCCGGTCGCCGGGCCCGAACAGCACCGCCTCCGCGCCCACCGGGGGCTCGTCCCCGCCGAGGTCGACCACGAACTGGTCCATCGCGACCCGACCGGCGACGGTCCGCCACTTGCCGTCGACCAGCACCGGACCGCTGCCGGAGGCGTGCCGGGGAACGCCGTCCGCGTAGCCGACGGGCACGAGACCGAGGGTGGTCTCGCCGGCGGTGACGTAGTGGTGGCCGTAACTGACGCCGTGCCCGCCGGGCACGTGCTTGACCAACGCCAGCGACGCACTCAGCGTCATCACCGGCCGCAGGCCGAAGTCGGCCGGGGTGCCGATCTCCGGGCTGGGCGAGACGCCGTACATGGCGATACCAGGACGGACCAGGTTGAAGTGGGTCTCCGGAAGGGTCAGCGTGGCCGGGGAGTTGGCGAGGTGCCGCACCTCGGGGCGCACGCCCTGCTCCTCGGCGTACGCCACCATCTCCCGGAACAGCGCGAGCTGGGCGGCGATGGACGGGTGCCCGGGTTCGTCGGCGCACGCGAAGTGGGACCACAGACCGGTCACCCGGACCAGATCCTCGCGCTCGGCGCGCAGGGCCTCTCGGACCAGTTCGGGCCAGTCGGCGGGCTGGCAGCCGTTGCGGCCGAGCCCGGTGTCGGCCTTCAGCTGCACCCGCGCGGGCCGTCCCGCCTGCCGGGCGGCCTCCGTCACCTCCCGCAGCGCCCACATCCCGCTGAGCGAGACGTCGATGTCGGCCTCGACGGCCTGCCGCCAGGGCCCGCCGGGCACCCACAGCCAGCACAGGACACGCGTGTCAAGGCCGGCGGCGCGCAGGGCGAGTGCCTCCTCGGGCGTGGCCGTGCCGAGCCAGGTGGCCCCCGCCTCGACGGCCGCGCGGGCGCACGGCACGGCCCCGTGGCCGTAGGCGTCGGACTTGACGACGGCCATCAGGGCAGCGCCCTTCGCCCGGGCACGCAGGGCCCGCACGTTGGCGCGCAGGGCGGCCAGATCGATCTCGGCCCGGGCGCGCAGGGGCGCGGTCGGCACAGCTGCAGTCTCACTCATGGCGCCCCCAGTGTCTCAGAGGCCCGTGCGGGCTCCCGGTGCAGCATCGGGTACCGGGCCGGCGCCCCCGCTCCCCCGCCTCCTCCGCCTTGCCGGACTTGCCGGACTTGCCGGGCTCGCGATGGCGGGCAGCACCGTGACGCCTCCATGGGTGATTCGTCTGCTGATCATGCGATCAGCCAAACGCGCGGCCCCGGCCGATCCCGGATGCCGCGCGGACGGGTCACCCGGGGGGTGCACCTGGGTACACCCCGGTTCGGCAGGCAGGTTCAGTCCGCGCACGTCACCGCCCCGGCATCGTCGAGGTCATGCAGACGACACGGACGAGACAGACGACACATACGACACAGCGGTGGAAGGTCCCGGCAGGGATCTTCCTGGTGGTCGCCTTCCTGGCGGCCGGAGCGCTGGGAGCCGTGCAGCCGGCCACCGGGATTCCCACGGAGGTCGTCCAACTGACCCAGTTCGGCCCGGCGCTGGGCGTGGCCCTGGCGGCTCTGCTGTGGCCGTCCCGGACACGCGAGCTGCTCGTCGGTTCCGCGGGGCATCCGGCCTCCCCCTGGCGGCAGTTGCTCGCCACGCCCCTCCTGATCGTCCTTCTCTCGGCGGGCCCGTACGCCCTCCTCACCGGCGCCGCCCACGCCACCGACCCACGCGGCCTGCACCACCCCTTCCTCCTCATCGCCCTCGCCCAACTGGTCGGTGCCTGCGGCGAGGAGATCGGCTGGCGCTGCTTCCTGCAGCCCCTGCTGCGCACCCGCTTCGGCCCGCTCACCGCGTCGGTCGCGGTCGGGGCGGTGTGGGGCCTGTGGCACGTCCAGGTGCTGGGTCGGAGCCCGGCCTACGCGGCGGGCTTCCTGCTCGCCACGACCGCCATGTCCGTCGTCCTGGGTCTGGCCCTGGAGGAGGTCGGGGGACTGCGGCGCCTGCTTCTCGCGGGCGGCTTCCACGCCCTGGTCAACCTCGGAATGCTGCTGTTCATGGACGAGGAGACGGGCAGGGCGCTGCCGATGGTCCTGTTCGGGCTGGCCTGCGCGGTGGCGGCGGTGCCGTGGGTGTGGCGCGGGCGGGAGGTTACGATCCCGGCGGCCGTGGGGTGAGGGGGCGTGGGGTGCGGGGTTTGCGGCGCGCGGACTGGGTCGCTCTCTGGCGGTGCCAGTTGGCCGGACTGGCCGGGTTTCTCGTCGTCGGGGCCGCGCTGTCGGCCGGTGCGGCGCTGACGCTGCTGCCGCTCGGCATCGGCTTCCGGGTGCTGCCCGCGGCCGCCGGGCTGCTGCGCCGCGTGTCCGACACGTACCGGGCCCGCGCGGCCCGCTGGACCGGCCGTCCCCTGAGCGCTCCCGACCCCCTCCCCCGCGGCACGTCGGCCCGCCGCAGCAGCGCCGCGATCCTCGGGGACGACGGCTTCTGGTGCGACCTGCGCTGGGCCTGGCTCGAGCCGTGGACCGGCGGGGTGCTGGCGGCGGTTCCGCTCGCGCTGGTCGAGTACGGGGTGTTCGGCGCGCTGGTCCAGCCCTTCGTCTGGCGTCTGCTGGGCGACGGCAACTGGTACGCGTTCGTACCGGTCACCTCCAGGGCCACCATGCTCATGGCCCTGCTCCTCGGTCTGGCCCTCATCGTGGCGGGCCTGCGCCTGGCGCCGGTCATGGCGGCCCTGCACGCCCGGCTCACCCGACGCCTCCTCGCCGCCCCGCGCACCACCGAACTGGCCCGCCGTGTGAGCCGGCTGACGGACACCCGGGCCGCCGCGCTGGACGTGCACGCGGCCGAACTCACCCGTATCGAACGGGACCTGCACGACGGCGCCCAGGCGCGTCTGGTGGCCCTGGGCCTCACTCTGGGCGAGGCGACCCGGCTGCTGGACACCGATCCCGGGACCGCGCGCACCCTCCTCCTGGACGTCCGCGCCCTGTCCGCACGGGCGCTGCAGGACCTGCGCGACCTGGTCCACGGCATCCATCCGCCGGTCCTGGCGGACCGGGGCCTCGGCGACGCGGTCCGCTCCCTGGCCCTGGACAGCCACCTGGACGTCGACGTGGCCGTGCACCTGCCCCCGGAACGTCTTCCCGCGCCCGTCGAGTCGGCGGCCTACTTCGCGGTGTCCGAACTCCTCACGAACGCGGCCAAGCACGCGGACGCGAGCCGGGTCGACATCGCCCTCGGCCACGACGGCACGCGGCTGCGGGTGACGGTGACCGACGACGGCCACGGCGGTGCCGACCCGTCGGCCGGGACCGGACTGCCCGGCGTACGGCGCCGGTTGGATACCTTCGACGGCACGCTCGCCCTGCACAGCCCGCCGGGCGGCCCGACCACCGCGACCCTGGAGATCCCGTGCGCGTCGTCCTCGCCGAAGACCTCTTCCTCCTCCGCGACGGCCTGACCCGCACCCTGCGCGAGCACGGCTGCGAGGTCGTGGCCTCGGTGGACAACGGGCCCGCGCTGGTACGGGCGCTGCGCGAGACGGACCTGGACGTCGCGGTGATCGACATCCGGCTGCCGCCGACGCACACGGACGAGGGCCTGAAGGCGGCCCTGGAGGCCCGCCGCACCCGCCCGCGGCTGCCGGTCCTGATCCTCTCCCAGTACGTCGACCAGCTCTACGCCCATGAACTCCTCGCCTCAGGCGAGGGTGCCGTCGGCTATCTCCTCAAGGACCGCGTCACCCACACGGCGCAGTTCGTCGACGCCCTGCACACGGTCGCTGCCGGCGGCACGGTGATGGACCCCCAGGTCATCGCCAAGCTCCTGACGCGCAGCGAGAAACGGGGCCGCACGGACTCGCTGACCCCCCGCGAGCACGAGGTCCTCGCCCTCATGGCCGAGGGCCGCTCCAACACGGCCGTCGCCGGCACCCTCCACATCAGCGAGAGCGCGGTGGCCAAACACATCGCGTCGATCTTCGCCAGGCTGGGGATGGAGCAGTCACCGGAGGACAATCGGCGGGTGCTGGCGGTACTGGCCTACCTGAAGGGCTGAGTGACGGTCCTTCGGCTGCGGGCCACAGCCACCGTCCGGTGCCCCGCCCGGCGCGGGTGGGCGAAGCCGCCTCCCGGCCGGCCACGGCTCACCCGCGCACATCCCGCCACGCCTCCGGGATCCTGTCCGCGACGTCGTGGGCCCCGGCCGGTGCCCCGTCGGCGGCGAAACGGCCCGCCAGGCCATGGAGATACGCCGCCACACTCCCCGCGTCCGACGCGGACAGCCCAGCTGCCAGCAGTGACCCGGCCAGCCCCGACAGCACGTCCCCGCTCCCGGCCGTGGCCAGCCACCCCGTCCCTGTGGCGTTCACCCGCACCGCCCCGCCGCCGGAGTCCGCCACCAACGTGGTGGACCCCTTCAGCAGCACGGTCGCCCGGTACACCGCGGCCAACTCCCGCGCCGAGGCCAGCCGGGCCCCCTCGACCTCCTCCCGCGGCACCCCGAGCAACGCCGCCGCCTCACCGGCATGCGGAGTCATCAGCGTCGGTGCCGTACGCCCGCGCACGGCGTTCCGCTCGGCCAGCCGCAGCCCGTCGGCGTCGAGCAGCACCGGCACCTCGGTGGACAGCACCTCCGCCACGGTCGCCGCGTCGTCCCCTGCGCCCGGCCCGGCCACCCAGGCCTGCACCCGGCCGGCCTTGGCAGGACCCCGGTCGGACACGAGGGTCTCCGGGAAGCGGGCGATGACCGCCTGCGCCGCGGGCCCGACGTACCGCACGGCCCCCGCCCCGCCCCGCAGCGCCCCGGACACGGCCAGCACGGCGGCCCCCGGATAGCGCGCGGACCCCGCCGCGATCCCGACCACACCCCGCCGGTACTTGTCGCTCTCCGCGGCCGGCAGCGGCAACAGCCGCGCCACGTCCGCGTGCTGCAACGCCTCCAGCTCGGCGTCCGGCGGCAGTTCGAGCCCGATGTCGACGAGCCGCACCGACCCGGCGTACTCCCGCGCGGGGTCGACCAGCAGCCCCGGCTTGTGCGTCCCGAAGGTGACGGTGAGGTCGGCCCGCAGCGCCGTCCCCCGCACCTCTCCCGTGTCCGCCTCGACCCCGCTCGGCAGGTCCACGGCGACGACGGCGGCCCGCGACCGCTCGACGGCACCGGCCAGCGCCTGCGCGTCCGGCCGCAGTCCGCCCTTGCCCCCGATCCCGACGATGCCGTCCACGACGAGGTCGGCCCGCTCGACGGCCTCCTCGGCGGCACCGTCGGCAGCCACCCGTCCACCCGCCCGGAGCAACGCCGCGAGCCCCCCGGAGTGGGTCCGCTCGGGCCGCGCCAGCAGTACGGCCGTGACCCCGGCCCCCCGACGCGCCAGCCGCGCCCCCGCGTACAGCGCGTCGCCGCCGTTGTCCCCGCTGCCGACGAGCAGCACCACCCGGCTGCCGTAGACCCGCCCGAGCAGGTCCGCACAGGCAGCGGCCAGCCCCGCGGCGGCCCGCTGCATCAGCGCACCCTCCGGAAGCCGCGCCATCAGCTCCCGCTCGGCCGCCCTCACCGTCTCCACGCTGTACGCAGTACGCATGGCATCGAGTCTGCCCCGGAAACCCCTGCCGCCACACCCGGGGGCGTCAGCCCTCGGCGACCACCACGGCCGACGCGATCCCCGCGTCATGGCTGAGCGACACATGCCAGGACCGCACCCCGAGTTCCGCGGCCCGCGCGGCCACGGTGCCCTTCACCCGCAGCCGGGGCTGCCCGCTGTCCTCGACGAACACCTCGGCGTCGGTCCAGTGCAGCCCGGGCGGCGCACCCAGCGCCTTGGCCAGCGCCTCCTTGGCGGCGAACCGCGCCGCGAGCGACGCGACACCCCGCCGCTCCCCGCTCGGCAGCAACAACTCGCTCTCGACGAACAGCCGATCGGCCAGCCCAGGCGTCCGGTCCAGCGACGCCCGGAACCGGTCGATCTCGGCTACGTCGATTCCGACCCCGATGATGCTCATGGTGAGCACCCTACGGTGAGGAACCGGCCCCTCAGTGGCTCACTCCACCGTCACCGACTTGGCCAGGTTCCGCGGCTGGTCCACCTCGTTGCCGCGGGCGGTGGCCAGCTCGCAGGCGAACACCTGCAGCGGCACCGTCGCCACCATCGGCTGCAGCAGCGTCGGCGTGGCCGGGATCCGGATCAGGTGGTCGGCATACGGGACCACCGCCTCGTCCCCCTCCTCCGCGATCACGATCGTCCGCGCACCCCGTGCCCGGATCTCCTGCATGTTGGACACGATCTTGTCGTGCAGGACGGACCGGCCGCGCGGCGACGGAACGACGACCACCACCGGCACGTCCTCCTCGATCAGCGCGATCGGACCGTGCTTCAACTCGCCCGCCGCGAAGCCCTCGGCGTGCATGTAGGCGAGCTCCTTGAGCTTGAGGGCTCCTTCGAGGGCGACCGGATAGCCCACGTGCCGGCCCAGGAACAGCACCGTGTTCTTGCCGGCCAGGGACCGGGCGAGGGACCGTACCGGCTCCATCGTCTCCAGCACGCGCTCGACCTCGCCCGAGATCTGCGACAGGTCCCGGATCACGGCACGGATCTCGTCGCCCCACTTGGTGCCCCGCACCTGGCCCAGGTACAGGGCCACCAGGTAGCACGCCACCAGCTGCGTCAGGAACGCCTTGGTGGAGGCGACGGCCACCTCTGGCCCGGCGTGCGTGTACAGCACCGCGTCCGACTCGCGGGGGATCGTCGAACCGTTGGTGTTGCAGATGGCCAGGACCTTCGAGCCCTGCTCCCGCGCGTGCCGGAGCGCCATCAGGGTGTCCATGGTCTCGCCGGACTGGGAGATGGCGATCACCAGGGAGCGGCCGTCCAGGATCGGGTCCCGGTAGCGGAACTCGCTGGCCAGTTCCACCTCGCACGGGATCCGGGTCCAGTGCTCGATGGCGTACTTGGCGATCAGGCCGGCGTGGAAGGCCGTACCGCACGCGACGATGACGACCTTGTCCACCTCGCGCAGCTCGGACGGCGAGATGCGCACCTCGTCCAGGGTCAGTGAACCGGCCGCGTCGATACGGCCCAGGAGCGTGTCGGCGACCGCCTTCGGCTGCTCGGCGATCTCCTTGAGCATGAAGTAGTCGTAGCCGCCCTTCTCGGCGGCCGAGGCGTCCCAGTCGACGTGGTAGGAGCGCACGTCCGCCTCGCGGCCGTCGAAGCCCGTCACCTTCACGCCGTCCCGGCGCAGCTCCACCACCTGGTCCTGGCCCAGCTCGATCGCCGAGCGGGTGTGGGCGATGAACGCGGCGACGTCGGAGGCCAGGAATGCCTCGCCCTCCCCCACGCCCACCACGAGCGGGGAGTTCCGGCGCGCGCCCACGACCACGTCGGGCTCGTCGGCGTGCACCGCGACCAGCGTGAACGCGCCCTCCAGGCGCCGGCACACCAGCCGCATGGCCTCGGCGAGATCGGCGCACGCCGAGAACTCCTCGGCCAGCAGATGTGCGACCACCTCGGTGTCCGTCTCGGACGACAGCTCGTGTCCCCGCTCGGCCAACTCGGCCCGCAGCAGGGCGAAGTTCTCGATGATGCCGTTGTGGACGACCGCCACCCGGCCGGCGTTGTCGAGATGCGGGTGCGCGTTCGCGTCCGTCGGGCCGCCGTGGGTGGCCCAGCGCGTGTGGCCGATGCCCGTCGAGCCCGCCGGAAGCGGCCGGTCGACCAGTTCCTTCTCCAGGTTGACGAGCTTCCCGGCCTTCTTCCCGGCGGCCAGCCCGCCGTCCGCCAGCACGGCGACGCCCGCCGAGTCGTACCCCCGGTACTCCAGCCGCTTCAGCCCGGCCATCACGACCTCGAGCGCCGACTGCGACCCTACGTATCCCACGATTCCGCACATGACCGGCAGCCTACGGGCCGACGAGCGGCACAAGTGGCCTTCGCCTGCCCGAAATCGGAAATTCCCGCCGGGGTACGAAGGTCTACGACGGTCCGGATCATCAACTCGGCGGGTGTCACATGCGCGGGTCCGGCGGTGTCTTCATGTCGAACAGCCCGACAGCCCGGCAGCTGAACTGCCCGGCAGGCAGACGTCCGAGGAGGACACCATGGCGCCACGCATTCCGAAGGCGGAGCTCGACCCCGAGCTGAAGGAGAACCTGACCAAGCAGCTCGGTGCCGTGCCCGAGCCCGTCGAGGTGGTGTTCAACAACCCCGACGTCGCCCTGGCCAACATGGATTTCTCGGCCAGGGTTGCCGCCTGGAACGCGGCCGACGCGAGCCTCAAGTCGTTCGCGCACATGGCCGTCTCGGCACAGGTCGGCTGCAGCTGGTGCCTCGACATCGGCTACTTCCAGGCGCAGAACCAGCACCTGGACCTGGCCAAGGCGAGCCAGGTGCCGCGCTGGCGGGAGTCGGACGTGTTCACCCCGCTGGAGCGGGACGTGATGGAGTACGCCGAGGCCATGACGAACACGCCGACGACCGTCACCGACGAGCTGTCCGCGAGCCTGCTCGACCGGCTCGGCCCGGCGGCGCTGGTCGAGCTGACCGTGTTCATCGCCTTCGCC
Source organism: Streptomyces sp. NPDC044064 (assembly GCF_056434245.1). Taxonomy (NCBI): domain Bacteria; kingdom Bacillati; phylum Actinomycetota; class Actinomycetes; order Kitasatosporales; family Streptomycetaceae; genus Streptomyces; species Streptomyces sp. NPDC044064. The sequence continues at coordinate 15,239 of NZ_JBWKFN010000003.1, read as the reverse complement.
AACTTCGCGACCAGGAGCAACACGGCGCACGGGATCACGTCGCAGGGTTACTCCGACGCGTGCGAGATTCCCCTGGCCGCGCGGCCCGCCCACCCCCGCGCGGCGTCCGGCGCATGACCGAGGACCCGTTCGTCACCCATCGCAGCCTGCTGTTCACGGTCGCCTACGAGATGCTCGGGTCGGCGGCCGACGCGGAGGACGTGCTGCAGGAGTCCTGGCTGCGGTGGGCCGGCGTCGATCGGGCGCAGGTGCGTGACCCGCGGGGCTACCTGGTCCGGACGGTCACCCGGCAGGCGCTCAACCGGCTGCGGGCCCTGTCGCGCAGCCGCGAGGACTACGTGGGCCAGTGGCTGCCGGAACCGCTGCTGACCAGCCCAGATGTCGCCGAGGACGTCGAACTGGCGGAGAGCGTCTCGATCGCGGTGCTGACCGTGCTCGAAACGCTCGCCCCGACCGAGCGGGCGGTCTTCGTACTGCGCGAGGTCTTCGACCTGCCGTACGGCGAGATCGCCGGGGCCGTCGGGAAGTCGGCGGCCGCGGTGCGGCAGATCGCCCGCCGGGCCCGCGCGCATGTGGCGGCCCGGCGGCCGCGGGTGCGGGTGAGCCGGTCGGAACAGCAGGCGGTGGTGGAGCGATTCCTGGCCGCGCTGCGCACCGGGCATCTTCAGGAGCTGATGGAGGTCATGGCGCCGGACGTGGTCATGATCGCCGACGGTGGCGGGTTCGTGGCCGCCGCGCTGACCCCGGTCCACGGCGCCGGGCTCGTCGCGCCGCTGCTCGCGCGCGCGAGCCGGGTGGTGGCCGGGTTCGAGGCGACGGACGTGTGGCTCAACGGCGCCCCCGCGGGCCGGCTCGCGTTCGACGGCGAGCCGTCCGCGGTGAGCCTCTCGGTCGAGAACGGGCGGATCACCCGGATCTACGTGGTGCGCAACCCGCGGAAGCTGACGCGGCTGGACGAACCGTCCGAGCTCACCAGGTAGGCCCGCCGCCGCTCACCAGGTGGGCCCGCCGCCCTGGGCCGTCCAGGGCCGGAGCTTCTCGGGGTTCCGGACGGCCCAGATGCGGTGGATCCGGTCGCCCACGACGTCGAGGGCCAGCACCGCCACGGTGACGCCGTCCTGCTGGACGACGACTCCGGGCCGGCCGTTGACCGTACGCTCCAGGAGGCTCATGCCGACCGCCCGGGCGGAGAGGTCGACGAGGTAGCGCGCGACCTGCTCGCCGCCGTCGACGGGGAGCAGCGCGGCCTGGGCGAGGCCGCCGCCGTCCGCGATCGCCGTGACGTCGGGGTCGAGGAGGCCGATGAGCGCGTCGATGTCCTGCGCTTCCCAGGCCCGCTTGAAGTCCCTGACGACGTCGGCGCGCGGGGCCGCGGGAGTCCCGGCAGCCGCGGGAGCCTGCGAGGCACGCATGCGCCGGCGGGCCGACGAGGCCAGCTGGCGGCATGCCGCCGGGCTGCGGCCGACGATCTCGGCCACTTCGGCGAAGGGATAGCGGAAGACGTCGTGCAGGATGAACGCGACGCGCTCGGCCGGGGTCATCGCCTCCAGCACGACGAGGAAGGCCATGTTGACCGACTCGTCGAGGGTGACGCGGTCGGCCGGGTCGACGGCGCCGCCGCCCGGCCGCCCGCTGATCCACTCCGTCCGGTCGGGCAGCGGCTCCGGGATCCACGCGCCCACATAGCGCTCCCGCCGGACCCGTGCCGAGCGCAGCAGGTCCAGGCAGATACGGCCGGCGACCTTCGTCAGCCAGGCGCCCGGGGAGTCGATGGCGTCCCGCTGCTCCGCGGACATGGCGTACCAGCGCACGTACGTCTCCTGCACGACGTCCTCGGCATCGGCCAGCGAGCCGAGGAGCCGGTAGCCGAGATTGATCAGCTGACGCCGCTCGCTGGTGATCGCGCTCAGGCCCGGATCGAGCGGGCCGTCGGCAGGCCCGGACTGTGTGCTCATGTGTCGCCGTCTCCCTCGGTCGTATCTGCACCCACCGGTACGACGGGACAGCCCACCGGACTGTGACGTGGGCGCGCCACCTCACATCCCGGGGAGCCGTGCCGTCGTACCGCTGAGACCGACACATCCACTCCGCTGGGAGAACCCTCATGAACATCGCTCTGTGGATCGCTGCGGCGCTGCTGGCCGTGGGCTCCCTGGCCGGCGGCGCCATGCTGCTGATCCAGTCCAGGCAGCAGCTGGCCACCTCCGGCTGGGCCTGGGTCGAGGACTTCGGTGACGGCACCGTCAAGGTCATCGGCGCCCTCAAGGTCCTGGCCGCGGCGGGCCTGATCCTGCCCGCCGCACTCCACGTCGCGCCGGTCCTGGTACCGCTGGCCGCCGCCGGCTGGGTGCTGCTGATGATCGGCGCGGTGATCACGCACCTGCGCCGCCAGGAGGCCCAGGCCGTCGCGGTGAACGTGGTCCTGCTCGCGCTGGCCGCCTTCGTGGCGTGGGGCCGGTTCGGCCCCCATTCCTTCGCCGGCTGACGCACTTCGACACTTCGGCACTTCGACACGAGAAGAGAAAACTGATGAGCGACCTCCAGTCCCTCGCGGACCGCTTCGAGATCGAGGCCCTGCGCGGCGAGTTCACCGACGCGGGGATGATGCGCGACTACGACCGGTTCGCCGCCCTGTTCACCGAGGACGGCGCCTGGCGGATACCCGGCGTCGCCGAGTTCACCGGCCGGGCGGACATCCGCGCCGGGATCGAGCGGCTGCAGGGTTTCTGGGACTACTTCGTGCAGAACGTGCACCCGGGCACGATCCGGCTCACGGGCGACGCCGCGGAAGGCCGCGCGTACATCTCGGAGTTCGGGCGCATGCGCGACGGCACCTCGCACGCGAACCACTCCCTCTACCACGACCGCTACCGGCGCACCCCGGACGGCTGGCGGTTCACGGAGCGCGTCTACGAGGTCAGGTACGCCGACAACTCCCCGCTGACGGGCTCGGCGCCCGGCCCTGCGGCCACGTGACGCACCCCATGGCCACCCGGCCGGCGTCGCCGGGGGCGAAAATCGGCCAACTCTGAGCGGTCGACGCTTGTCGACGTGCCGCCCGTGCACACACGAAGTGCACAGAAACGCCACTCATGGGTGGACTCGGTGCCCGGCCTGCGGGCCGCCGGGCGGCAGGAAGATTCCGGCCACCGCCCGTCCACCCGCAAGGAACCCCTGTACGACCCTGTTCGCACCTGCGTATGGTGGCGCCGCGCATGACGGGTACCTGACCAGTCCACCGTCGCGCACATCGCACAGCGACCGGGGGAACGCCGTCGCTCACGGGGAGGGGTTGCATCGCCATGCCGTCGCATCGGGCGCCCGCACACATCGACTCAGCCGCTGCCGTGTCCTCCTGAGTCCCGCTCAGGACCACGCAGCGCATCTGCGCTCCCTGCTCTTCGGCCGCCCTCACGGCCCACGCCCCCCTCTTGGACGAAGAAAGGGATGCTCCTTGCACCCCAGACCATGGTTCCGCCTGCCCGGATCACGAAGACTCGGGAGAGCAGGAACACTCACCTCCGCCGTCACCTCGGTAGCAGCGCTGGCCGTTGTGGCCGGTCTCGCGGTCCAGCCCGGCTCGATGAAGCCGAACATCGAGCCGGTGGGCGACTCCGACCCCTGGTACGAGGACACGGCCGCCGAGCAACTGCGGCAGGACCAGTGCCTGATGGCCGACGTACTGCGCCTCGGCGGCCCGTCGATGGCCGCGACCGCGCAGGACGGCCTCAACCAGCCGCCGGACAAGCTGCACGTCCTGGCCGACCGGAAGAACTGGGAGCAGACTCCCCTCGCCGTCGCCTACAAGAGCGACCGCGACGCCGCAGGCAAGCAGTTGGACGACCTCGCCGCCGCCCGGGACGGTTGGCAGAAGCCCCTGTCGGGCCTGAACACCCCGGTCGGCTTCACGGACACGGACTTCCACTGGCCGCCCGGGTCGCCGGGCGACGGCAAACAGACCTTCTACGAGCAGACGGGTCTGTCCACCTGGGTCGCCGACCGGTTCTGGAAGAACGACGACGACTTCTACAAGGACTCCACCCCCAAGGCCGACGCCAAGACCGTCAAGGCCGTCGACGATCTCGGCAACCCGCTGTACGCACAGCACCCGGACCCGCAACAGCCCGACTGGAACCGGGCGCTCGACGAGCACAACGCCTTCGAGTGGATGCACGACTTCAGCAACGCCAACATGGGCGCCGACGACGCCCGTATCTTCCTGTCCTCGGGTGGCTTCCCGCGCACCGCCCCGCAGCCGGGCACGCCGGAGTACCGCATCGCGGTCGAGGACCTGAAGACCCGCTTCGCCTCGTGTGCGTGGCGTGACCCGCTCGACCCGGACCGGGCTCTCGACGACGTCACGGCGACCGCGGCCGGCGAATGGCAGCAGGAGATCTCCTCGCAGGCCACGCAGCGCAACCAGATCGTCACCGCGAACAAGGACGCCGCCGACGCCCTGGCCAAGGGTGCGAAGGCCCTCTCCGACATGCTGGGGCAGTCCTGGGTCGCCGACCACATCACCCGCTGGCAGGACTACTGGTCCGCCGGCGGCATCGGCTACATCGGTGACGCTCCGCTGGTCATCCAGGTGCCGGGCGCTACCGGCAAGTGCCTCGACGTCCAGGGCGCCGGCAAGACCAACGGCACCCCGGTCCAGATCTACACCTGCAACGGCGGCAATGGCCAGAAGTGGCAGATGTGGGGCTCCTACGACGGCGGCTACACCCTGCGCAACATCAACTCGGGCAAGTGTCTGGAGGTGCTGAACGGCAACAACGCCGACGGCACGAAGATCCAGATCCGGGACTGTGGCAACGCCAAGGCCCAGCAGTGGAAGTTCGACGTCCGCTCGGCGGGCGAGCTGCGCAACGCGGCCACCGGCAAGTGCCTGCACCTGCCGACGTTCGACAACAGCAAAGACGCCGTGCTGTCGACCTGCAACGGCTCCGCCGCGCAGAAGTTCCGCCTCGTCCCCGAGGGGCACACCGGCGACGACAGCCCGAACTACCCGGACAAGGCCCAGTTCACCAAGGCCAAGTCCGGTCTCACGGCCGCCCAGAGCGCCGCGAAGAGCCAGCTGACCGTACTCAAGGCGCAGCTGGCGGCCGCGCAGAAGGCCGCGACCACGTCGGACACCGCGCTCCAGGCCGCCTATGGCATCGCCGACGCGGCCGGTGCGCCGCGGGGTCGTGGTCTGCTGGTCGGTCTGCAGAAGGACCAGGTCACCAAGGGTGCGGCTGCCGCACTTCAGGCCCTGGAGAAGGCCGGTGAGACCGCCGAGGCCGCGACCCGTGCCGCGGCCGGGGACAGCGCGACGATCGCGCAGCGCGCCCTCGCCCAGGCCGCCCAGTCGAAGGCGGAGTTCCGCAAGAAGGCTGCCGAGGCAGCGGAGTTGCAGGCCAAGGCCGCCGCGGACGCGGCGAAGGTGCACCGGGACAACGCCAAGAAGGACAAGGAGACCGCGGAGGCCAAGCTCGCCGTCGCGGTGAAGGCCGAGGGTGACGCGAAGGCGGCCGCCGCCGACGCGCACGCCAAGCGGCTCGCGGCGGAGGCCGAGGAGAAGACGGCCAAGGCGGAGAAGGAAAACGCCGCCGCCAGCCGGGCCGAGGCCGCCGAGCACCGCAAGAACGCCGAGTCCGAGGCGACGAAGGCGAAGGACGCCAAGGACAAGGCCGAAGCCTCCGAGAAGACCGCCGAGGACCGGCGCGACGACGCCGTAGCGGCCAAGGACCACGCCAAGGACATGCGCGACGACGCGTGGGACGCCGAGCAGAAGGCCGACGCCGCACGCGCCAAGGCCGACGCCAAGGACGCCTACGCCGACTCCCTGGACTCCGGCGACGCCGCCGACGCCGCTCGCGCTGCCGCCAACGACGCCGACAAGCACGCCGACGACGCCGAAGCCGCCGCGACCAAGGCCCGCTCCGAGGCCGATGCCGCCACCCAGGCGGCCGCCGACGCGGACGCCGCCGCCACCCGCGCAGAGGCGGCCGCCAAACGCGCCCGCTCCGACGCGGACGCCGCCCAGGCCGACAAGCTCAAGGCCGACGCCGCGGTGAAGACCGCGACCAGCGCCGTCGCCGACGCCATCAAGGCCTCCCAGGACGCCTCCGCCGAGGCCAAGACCGCGGTCAAGCTCGCCGACGAAGCGGAACAGCACGCCAAGGACGCCAAGACCCAGGCCGACGCCGCGAACAAGGAAGCCGGCAACGCCCTCGCGGCCGCCGCGAAGGCCGCCGGCTACGCCCACGTCACCGCCCAGGCGGCCGTGGACGCCGGCAAGGCGGCGGAGCAGGTCGCCAACCCGGCCAACGACGCCATCCAGCTGGGCTCCGCTTATGTCGACACCGACTCGGCCGCCGGCCTCGTCGTCCTGACCGGGCAGAACTCCAAGACGATCGCCGAACAGCAGCAGGCCGTCGCCGACGCCCACGCCAAGAACGCGGCGGCCGAGGCCCAGGCCGCCAAGGACATCGCCGACCAGGCCAAGGGCGACGCGAAGGAGGCCTACCAGCACGCGGCCAACGCCGCCCAGTACGCCGCCGACGCCCGCACCTACTCCAAGGACGCTCTCGGCTACGCCGCCGACGCCGCCAAGGCCGCAGCGGCGGCCTCAGCGTCCCTGGCCCGCACCATCGACTACGACCAGCAGGCAGCGGACGACGCCGCAGCCGCCGACAAGGCCGCCGGCAACGCCGAGGGCTACGCCAAGGACGCCCGCGACAGCGCCGACGCGGCCGAGCTCGACGCCTCCGCCGCCCGCTCCGCCGCCGACCAGGCCGAGCAGGACGCCAAGGACGCCCGCGCGGCGGCCGACCGCGCCGACGCGGCCGCCACCGAGGCCGAACAGGCGGCCAAGGACGCCGACAAGTACGCCAAGGAAGCCCAGGACGCCGCCGACAGGGCGGAAAGGGCGGAGGCCAACAAGGAGGCCTCCAAGGGATCCGGTACGGGCATTCCCGGTGTGTTCGCCGTCCCGGACGAGTCCACCGTCGAGATCGTCAGCTCCAAGCAGCACGGAACGTGCCCCGGGATGCCGGAAGCAGCCATCAAGGGCTGCGACGCCACGTTCGACCTGGTCGTCAACTACGAGGCCGACTTCTACCTGTGCACGGATCAGGATGCGCAGGCCACCGCGGACGGCTGCCCGAAGCCGGCGTGGCAGTTCCTCCAGCGGACGACGCTGAAGAACGTCAAGATCGACAACTGGCAGCACCACTTCTCCGGCAAGGACATCGTCCGCGCCGGATGGCAGAGCCTCTTCGGTGACGTGGCCGGATCGATCCTGTTCTCCTTCTTCGCCGACGACATGATGGACTGCCTCCACGGCAGCGCCAGCGGCTGCGCCTGGGCCTACGCGACCTACGTCCCGGTGGAAGGCGTACTCAGCGAGATCAGCAAGGCAGTCCAGGCGGTGGACGCCTCCATGAGACTGGACATCGGCTTCGTCGACGCCTACAAGGGCTTGCGTGCCGCCGGGCTGTCGGAAGAGGCCGTCGCGGGCATCATGAGCAAGGTTTTTCAGAAGCTGCGCGGACTCTGTCTGAAGGGCAGCCTCCCCGCCGGAGGAAGCGCACTGCTGGCCGGTGGAAAGGCCGATGGCGCGAAGCTCGGCATCACCAGCTCGGCCGCCAGAAGCGGGCCCGGGTGCGGAAGCCTGTGGATTTCGGGCGACAGACTTCCGCATCACTACATGTCGCTGAACGACGAGGGAGTCATGCATGCTGCCGACTTCGGCCTCAAGGGCCCTTACAACAAGGTGAATGCGCAGGCATTCATCGTCACGATCGAGCAGTTCGTGAAGAACCCGGGAACACGGCAGATCAAGGGCACGTACAGGGGTCAGGAAGCCATCCACTTCGTGGACGACACAGGACTGCACGTCTCATTCGCCACAGACGGCCCGAACGTCGGGGAGTATCTCGGAGGGTGGCGATCCACCGGGGATCAGCTCACCTACCTGCTGCGCGATGGGAAGCTCTAGGGATAGAGCGTCGGGACGAAAGCACGATCCGAAGAGAGATATCCGTGAAGATTGAGTTGACAGACGACCAGGCGCTTGTCCTGTCCGACTGGATGAGTCGCGTCATGCATCGGGCAGAATTCTCGGCGATTGTCGATGACCGCGCCGTCTGGTCTGCCCTGTTGAAGATCAACGGGACACTGGAAACACAATTGTCATCGATCTTCGATTCCTCCTACTCTGACCAGTTGGCAGCGGCTCGCCGGCGGCTGATCAGCGAGCTCGGGGAATTCGGCGAACAGTGATGTGACACATGTGCCGTCATGCCCGGGTCTCCGGCATGACGGCGCCGCCGGCAGGCAACTGGCCGGCTTGAGCGCGATTCTCGCACCCGGGGTCGCGCACAAGCCGGTCAGCGTAGTTGCGGAGAACCCTCTGTACGGCACTCCGGTGACCGGGCTCGTCCCCCCGCTGGAGCGGGTGGTCACCGACCGGATGCCCGCTCCCGCCCACACGTGACGCACCCCACCCCGCACCCCCGTTCAAACTCCGTTAACAATGGACTGTGATCTCACCGGTCTCCTCGATGCCCCGGAGCGCCCACCGGCCCAAGCCGGAGGCGACTCCCTACGTCGACCTCACCCGTACCGAGTGGAGCGCGCTGCGCGACAAGACTCCGCTGCCGCTCACCGCCGAAGAGGTCGAGAAGGTCCGCGGCCTCGGCGACGTCATCGACCTCGACGAGGTGCGGGACATCTACCTCCCGCTCTCCCGCCTCCTCAACCTCTACGTCGGCGCCACGGACGGGCTCAGAAGCGCCCTGAACACGTTCCTGGGCGAGGGGGGCTCGCAGTCGGGCACGCCCTTCGTCATAGGGATCGCCGGATCCGTGGCGTGCGGCAAGTCGACCGTGGCCCGTCTGCTCCAGGCCCTCCTGTCCCGCTGGCCCGAGCACCCGCGGGTGGAGCGGGTCACGACCGACGGCTTCCTGCTGCCGACCCAGGAGCTCCAGGCCCGCGGACTGATGTCGCGCAAGGGATTCCCCGAGTCGTACGACCGCCGGGCGCTGACCCGGTTCGTCGCCGACATCAAGGCGGGCAAGGACGAGGTCACCGCCCCCGTCTACTCCCACCTCATCTACGACATCGTCCCGGGCGAGAAGCTCGTCGTACGCCGGCCCGACATCCTGATCGTCGAGGGCCTGAACGTCCTGCAGCCCGCGCTGCCCGGCAAGGACGGCCGCACCCGCGTCGGTCTCGCCGACTACTTCGACTTCAGCGTGTACGTCGACGCGAGCGCCGACGACGTCGAGAGCTGGTACCTCAACCGCTTCAAGAAGCTGCGCCAGACGGCCTTCCAGGACCCGTCCTCGTACTTCCGCAAGTGGACCCAGGTCTCCGAGGAGGAGGCCCTCGACTACGCGCGCACCCAGTGGCGCACGATCAACAAGCCCAACCTGGTCGAGAACATCGCCCCCACCCGCGGCCGCGCCACCCTCGTCGTGCGCAAGGGCCCCGACCACAAGGTCCAGCGGCTGCGTCTGCGCAAGCTCTGACCCGACGACACCGCCGGCCCGGAAGCGGTTCCGGGCCGGCGGTGGAAAAGCGGGAAGTGGGCTAGCCGAGGGCCGACTTCACGGCGTCGGCGAGCCGCCCGGCGACCGACCGGGCCTGTTCGATGTCCGCCGCCTCGACCATCACGCGGACCAGCGGCTCCGTGCCCGAGGGACGCAGCAGCACCCGCCCGGTGGAGCCCAGCTCCCGCTCCGCCTCGGCGACGGCGGCGGCCAGGTCGGCGGACGTCTTCACGCGGGACCTGTCCACGTCCGGCACGTTGATGAGGACCTGCGGCAGCCGCTCCATGACCGCGGCCAGCTCACGCAGCGTACGACCGGTCTGCGCCACCCGCGCCGCCAGCAGCAGCCCGGTCAGCGTGCCGTCACCGGTGGTCGCGTGGTCGAGGATGATCACGTGGCCGGACTGCTCACCGCCCAGGGCGTACCCGTGCTCCTTCATCTCTTCCAGCACGTACCGGTCGCCCACGGCGGTCTGCACCAGGTGGATCCCCGCCCGCTCCATCGCCAGCTTGAAGCCCAGGTTGGACATCACGGTCGCGACCACGGTGTCGGAGCGCAGCTCGGAGCGCTCCTGCAGCGCCAGCGCGAGCACGGCCAGGATCTGGTCGCCGTCCACCTCCTCGCCGGTGTGGTCCACGGCCAGGCAGCGGTCGGCGTCGCCGTCGTGCGCGACACCGAAGTCCGCGCCGTGCTCGTGCACCGCGGCCTTCAGCTTGTCCAGGTGGGTGGAGCCGCAGCCGTCGTTGATGTTGAGCCCGTCCGGCTCGGCACCGATCGTGACGATCTGGGCGCCGGCCCGCGAGAACACCTCCGGCGAGACCCCCGCTGCCGCGCCGTGCGCCTCGTCCAGGACGATCTTCAGGCCGTCGAGACGGTTCGGCAGCGCCGCCAGCAGATGGCCGACGTACTGCTCGAAGCCCTCGTCGTACGACCGCACACGGCCGACCCCGGCACCGGTGGGCCGCTCCCAGGGCTCGCCGTGCCGGTGGGACTCGTACACGGCCTCGATCTTGTCCTCGAGCTCGTCGGCGAGTTTGTGGCCGCCGCGGGCGAAGAACTTGATGCCGTTGTCCGGCATGGCGTTGTGGCTGGCGGAGAGCATCACGCCCAGGTCCGCGCCGAGCGCGCCGGTCAGGAACGCCACCGCCGGCGTCGGCAGGACGCCCACGGTCAGCACGTCCACGCCGGCGCTGGCCAGGCCCGCGACCACGGCGGCCTGCAGGAACTCCCCGGACGCACGCGGGTCCCGCCCGACCACCGCCGTCGGCCGGTGGCCCTCGAAGGTGCCCGCCTCGGCCAGCACGTGCGCCGCCGCCACGGACAGGCCGAGCGCCATCTCGGCCGTCAGGTCCGCGTTGGCGACACCACGCACGCCGTCCGTACCGAAGAGTCGTCCCACGTGTCCTCCAAGGGAAGCTTCATTGCTGCCGGGAATGATGGCAGACGGCTGAACATCCGATCACACCAGCCTTTGAGCGTCTTGTGTCGTTATACGCCCTTGGCCGGGATAAACGAACGCCCCGACGGCACATGTGGCGTGCCGCCGGGGCGTTCGGAGTACGAGCAGGCAGCTGCTGGTTAGCGCTTGCTGTACTGCGGGGCCTTGCGGGCCTTCTTCAGACCGGCCTTCTTGCGCTCGACCGCACGGTCGTCGCGGCGGAGGAAGCCGGCCTTCTTGAGCGGGCCGCGGTTGTTGTCGACGTCGGCCTCGTTCAGCGCACGGGCGACACCGAGACGGAGCGCACCGGCCTGACCGGAGACACCGCCACCCGCGATGCGGGCGATGACGTCGTAGCGACCCTCGAGCTCGAGCACCTTGAAGGGCTCGTTGACTTCCTGCTGGTGCACCTTGTTGGGGAAGTAGTCCTCAAGGGTGCGACCGTTGATCTTCCACTTGCCGGTGCCCGGGACGATCCGGACACGGGCGATGGCGTTCTTGCGACGGCCCAGGCCGGCGGCCGGCTGGGGCTCACCGAAACGGGAGGCCAGGGACTCCGAGGTGTACTCGCCCTCGACGGGGACCTCGGACTCGGTGGTGTAGCTCTCGATGTCGATCTCTTCGATCGGCTGCTCGGCAGTGGTCTCGGCCACGATTCTCCTCAGATTCTCTTCAGTCTTAGGGGGTGGCCGGACTTACTGCGCGACCTGGGTGATCTCGAACGGCACCGGCTGCTGCGCAGCGTGCGGGTGCACGTCACCCTTGTAGACCTTCAGCTTCGAGAGCATCTGACGGCCCAGCGTGTTCTTGGGGAGCATGCCCTTGACGGCCTTCTCGATGGCCTTCTCGGGGTTCTTGTCGAGCAGCTCGTCGTAACGGACGGAGCGCAGACCACCCGGGTAGCCGGAGTGGCGGTACGCCATCTTCTGGGTCCGCTTGTTGCCGGACAGGTGCACCTTGTCGGCGTTGATGACGATGACGAAGTCACCGGTGTCGACGTGGGGCGCGTAGATCGGCTTGTGCTTGCCCCGCAGGATGGAGGCGGCGGTGCTGGCGAGACGGCCCAGGACAACGTCCTGAGCGTCGATGACGTGCCACTGGCGCGTCACATCGCCGGGCTTGGGGCTGTACGTACGCACGGTTCGTAGCCTTCGCTTCGAGTGAATGGTCCTGAACAGGTCACCGAAACGATCACGACAGCCTCGACCGCACCACGGTGACGCAAACCGCGTGCTGATCGCTGGTCATCGGCCCGGTGGACCGGTGTAAGGGCCCGTCCCGTGAGAATGAGCAAGCCAATACACAACGAAGAGGCAGAATACCTGGGCGCCCCCGGCAGGGTCAAAACGAGGCTCTTCCCCCTCATGTCGACGGACAAACAAGGCATGCCGCCCGAGGCACTCCAGCACCCCTCGCCCCCCGTCTAAGATGCGCCCCATGAGTTACGGGCAGGGGGGACCCCAGTCTCAGTGGGATCCCTGGAAACCTAATTCCCAGCAGCCGTGGAGCAGCGGGAGCGACGACGGCACTCCGGACTGGGCCTCGCTGGCCGAGGCCTCGGAGACACGGAACAAGCGTCGCAGGCTGCTGTTCATCGGCGGCGGCGCGCTCGCCACGATCGGGATCGGCACCGCCGTCGCGATGGCCGTCGTGTCCGCGAACGGCGACAACAAGGCCTCGGGCAATCCCACCAGCCTGCCCGCCAGCGCCTCCTTGCCCAGCGGCACGGCCACGGCGCCGTCCTTCGAACCGACCAGCGCCCCGCCACCGCTGGACCCGAGGGACTTCATATCCAGCGCCAAGAAGGACACCGCGCCGCTGAGCCCCGAGACGCTGTTCCCGGGCACCCAGCTGACCATGGGCAGCACGGTGTACAAGAAGGGCGCCACGGCGGACACGAAGAACTGTGCCTCCGCCGCCGACGCGACCCTGCCCAAGATCCTCACCGCGAACGGCTGCACCCGCGTGATCCGGGCCACCTACACCAAGGACGGCATCGCGGTCACCGTCGGCGTCGCCGTCTTCGACACCGCGGCCCAGACGGCGAAGGCCAAGTCCCAGACCGACGACAAGAGCATCGTGCGCTCACTGTCCGGCAAGGGCGTCAAGTCCTTCTGCGACGGCGCGATCTGCTTCTCGACCCGCAACGCCGTCGGCCGCTACGGCTACTTCACGATCACCGGCTTCACGAACGGCAAGAACGTCACCAAGAAGGACACCAAGGCCTTCTCGGTCAGCGACGACCTGCAGGAGTTCACCTTCCGCCAGATCTGGCGCCGCGGCGAGGCCCAGGCCTCGGCCGCAGCGAACCGGTAGGTCTCAGCAGCACCCCGCCGACGGGAGCGAGCGCTTGTTCCGGGCCTCTTTGTTCCGGGCGGCCAGCAGCTCGTCGGCGGGGTAACCGACCTCCTCCAGGGTCAGCCCGTGCGGTCGTACGACGTGCACGGCCGAGTCGCGCACCCCCGCGGCCAGCACCTTCCCGGGCCACTCGGGGCCCCGGTGGCCGTCGCCGACGAACAGCAGCGCGCCGATCAGCGAGCGCACCATGTTGTGGCAGAACGCGTCGGCCCGCACCGTCGCGGTGATGATCCCGTCCGCACCCCGCTCCAGGCTCAGCTCCTGGAGCGTACGGATGGTGGTCGCGCCCTCCCGCTTCTTGCAGTACGCGGCGAAGTCGTGCTCGCCGAGCAGCACCCGCGCGGCCTCGTTCATGGCATCGACGTCGAGCGGCCAGTCGTGCCACAGGACGTGGTTGCGCAGCAGCGGGTCGACGCCCCCGGGGTTGTCCGTCACGCGGTACGCATAGCGCCGCCAGACGGCCGAGAAACGGGCGTTGAAGCCACTGGGCGCCTCCCTGAGGGCCCACACCCGCACGTCCTTGGAAAGACGCCCGGCGAGCCGCTTGAGCAGCTTCTCGTGGTGCTCGCGCCAGACCCCCTCGGGCAGGTCCACGTGTGCCACCTGACCCCGCGCGTGCACCCCTGCGTCGGTGCGCCCCGCGACGGTCAGCTCGTACGTCTCCCGCGACCGCGTCACGGTGCGCAGCGCGTCCTCGATCTCGCCCTGCACGGTCCGCCGGCCACCCGCCTGCTTGGCCCACCCGGAGAAATCGGTGCCGTCGTAGGACAGGTCGAGGCGGACACGGACGTACCCGGGCTGTACTTCGTCACTCACTCGGGAATCCTCTCAGGACAGGTCCCTTTCAAAAAACGCGGAAGCGGGCCCGCCCCGAAGGGCGGACCCGCTTCCAGCGTCAGGCAGAGCCTCAGGCGTCCTTGGACTCCTCGGCCGGAGCCTCGGTCTCCTCGACCTGGGTCTCCTGGGCCTTGGTCTCCTCGGCCTCCTTGACCGCACGCTTGGTGGCGGCCTCGGCCTCACCGGTCGCCTGCTGGGCGACCGTCAGCGCCTCGACCAGCTCGATGACAGCCATGGGCGCGTTGTCGCCACGGCGGTTACCGATCTTGGTGATGCGGGTGTAGCCACCGGGCCGGTTCTCGTAGCGCGGGCCGATCTCGGTGAAGAGCGTGTGGACGATGCTCTTGTCCGTGATGACCTGGAGCACCTGGCGGCGGTTGTGAAGGTCGCCCTTCTTCGCCTTGGTGACCAGACGCTCGGCGTACGGGCGCAGGCGGCGGGCCTTCGCCTCGGTGGTGGTGATGCGGCCGTGCTCGAAGAGGCTCTTCGCCAGGTTCGCGAGGAGCAGCTTCTCGTGCGCGGCGCTGCCGCCCAGACGGGCACCCTTGGTGGGCTTCGGCATTGTTCTTCTCCTGTGTGTCTGCCCCGGCCGTACCAGGTACCGAGGTCAGTATCTGAGCAGACGGTTGTCTGTCAGAGATCCGGGGCCCTTCCGGGCCCCGGAGGTGGAACACGCTCAGTACCGGATCAGTACTGCTCGGTCTCCACGAAACCCGCGTCCGCGTCGTCGTCGGCGCCGAAGGCGTCGGCAGCGGCCGTGGGGTCGAATCCGGGCGGGCTGTCCTTGAGGGCCAGGCCCATGCCGGCCAGCTTCGCCTTGACCTCGTCGATGGACTTCGCACCGAAGTTGCGGATGTCCAGCAGGTCCGCCTCGGAGCGGGCGACGAGCTCACCCACGGAGTGGATGCCCTCGCGCTTGAGGCAGTTGTACGAGCGGACCGTGAGCTCGAGCTCCTCGATCGGGAGCGCGAGGTCGGCGGCCAGGGCGGCGTCCGTCGGGGACGGGCCCATGTCGATGCCCTCGGCGTCGATGTTCAGCTCGCGGGCGAGACCGAACAGCTCGACCA